>NZ_JBHWEB010000198.1:0-10753 GCF_042734395.1 Amycolatopsis sp. NPDC059657
CCGTCGAGTTCGAGACCCTGTACAAGTCAGGCGACCTGATCAGCCTGGTCGCCTGACCCCAACAACGAGTCTCTACCGAACCCGGGGCGGTTCAGCGGGCGGTTAGAGCGAGCCAGTGTTTGACGACCTGCCCCTGGTGTGGGTGTGCCGGGGCACGGCGCGATCAGGGTGTTTGTCTGGCCGGGTGGTGAGCGCGGCGTTCGTGTGGTTGGTGAGTGGGTTTTGAGGCGTTGAACGACCTATTTCCCACCCACCAGGCCGCGTTCTGAGTGACAAGGCGGGTGTGTCGAGCGAGTGGAAGGATTTCTGCATCCAACGGAGCAAACCTTCCACTCACGCCGAGCCCCAACGGTTAGGTAACCGAGTACCGGTCAACTAGAACCGCCCGCAACGCTTCGCACGGCGGGCTCCCGTCCCTGCACGGACGACACGCGTACGCAGACGGACATCATGCGTACCCAGCTGGACGACACGCCCGACGAGGCGGCAGCTCTCGGCCGGCCGTGTCGTCCATCCATGCTCGCGTGTCGTCCGGCTGTGCACGTCTGACGCCATGGCGTCACTATCCACATTCGACCCGCTCCACCTCGCGAAGCGCCGGAACACAGGTGAGCAGCGTGAGCGCGAGGACAGCGAGTGTCCCACCGGCTACCGAGACCAGAACAAATCCGCCGCCGACGTAGAGCTGCGCGGACGAAAGACTCGCGATCGCCGACGCGCCCCAGACCAGAGCGTCCACCGAACCCTGTACCCGGACACGCTCGTCGGCTGGCAGGTCCCGGCTCAGCAGGCTGCTCCCGCCGACGAAACACAGGTTCCACCCGTACCCGAGCAGGAAGAGCGCGAACGGCAGCCCGGTCGTGTGCGCGGTCGGCGCCGCGATGGCGGTCGCCGCGGCCAGCGCGAGCACACCGAGCCCGGCCGCGATGGCCACCCGGCCGCCGAACCGGTCGGCGATCCGCCCGGACAGCGGCGCCAGCGCGAACATCCCGATCATGTGCGCGCTCAGCACCCAGCTGACCACGTCGAGCCCGTGCTCGTGGTCCTGCAGCTGCAACGGCGTCATCACCATGAGTGCGACCATCACCAGTTGCGCGACGATCATCGCCAGCAGCGGCCGCAGCACGACCGGCCGCCGCAGCACCGCCCTGATCTCGATGTTCGCCGGCGCGACCGGACTGCCCGCCGCCCTCGGCAACGTCATCGACGCCAGGCAGGCCGCGCCTGCGCTCAGCACGGTCACCACGACCGGCCCGGACAGCGGCGGCAACCCCAGCCGCTCGGCCGCGTGCGCGGCGGGCGCGATCAGCGCGGGCCCGGCGAGCGCGCCGACCGTCCCACCCCAGACCACAGTGGACAGTGCGAACCCGCGTCGCTCCGGCGGGTACAGATCCGCTGCCAGATAACGGGAAAGCTGCGCGCCGCCCTGTCCGATCCCGAGCAGCAGAATCCCGCCGACCAGCATGAGGAGCGACGACCGGACCGCACCGCCGAACGCCACCGCCGCACCGAAGGTCCCCACCGCGTACCCGAGCGACAGCGCGAACCGGCGACCTTTCCTGGCGAGCACGTACCCGGACGCGAACGCGCCGATCGCGGTGCCCAGCACGCTCGCGGTACTGGGCAACCCGCTCCACCCCGGCCCGTTCGCCTTCGCGACGATCAAGGTCGCCACCGTCGTCGGGCCGGTCATCGCGGTGTTCATCAGCGCGACACACGCGAACAAGGTGATCATCGACCGCGTGCGCACCGGGTTCCCCATGGTTGCCGATGCTAAGCAACCGCGGCGGCCGCCCACACCCCTTTTAGGCCGGAGTTGTCACGAGCAGACAGTGGTGCGGGTATAGATGTAGAGGGCCGAGGCCTGGTTGTCGTCGGCGGCGGGCAGGTGTTCCTTGCCGCTCACGCCGTGCGAGCCGTCCATGCAGCGAATCGTGTTGGGCGTGCTCACGTTGAAGTACCAGCGCGCGTCGAATCCCGTCGCGTTGATCCAGGAGCTCATCTGGTCGTTCCAGCTGGTGCTCCCGACCATCTGGTATTCGGGCAGGAAGATGAATTTCCCCTTCGTGGCGAAGGCGATGCCATAGCCCGTCAAATCCGGGCCGCTGAAGAAGCACACATAACCCGCCGGGCAGCCTGCCGCCTCGGCCGAAGGCTCGATCGTCTGCCGGACCGCACCGTTGTCCCACCAGAGCTCGTCGCCGACAAGTGACCAGCCCGGCTTGAGCGTTTCGACGTCGAACCCGGCTGCGGTCAGCTTGGCGGTGTCGCTCGGCGACGCCATCGACGACGGCGCCATCACGGTCAACCCCAGCACCGCGGTGACGGCCACACAGAAACCACGGAAAACGTTGCGCACGTTCATAAATCCCCCTCGAGTACGGCTTAACCCGCCTCGGCGATCATCCGGTACCCGGTCCACCGGGGGATAGTGGCGGATACGCCAATCGGAGGGGTCGCAAGGACGGAGGTGAGGGGCTCACGCCTAACCGGCCGTACCCTCACGACCAACGAAAAGCCCCCGACCTGAGACAGGTCGGGGGCTTTTCGCAGGACTACTCGGCTCAGCGGAAGTCGCGGCCGAAGTCGTAGTCGTCGAGCGGCACCGCGGCACCGGTACCCGTACCGAACACGTCCGGGGTGTAGTAGCCGTCGTCGTAGGACGGGATCGCGTAAGCGGCGACCCGCGCCTCCTCGGTCGGCTGGACCTGGATGTTGCGGTACTTGTTGATGCCCGTACCGGCCGGGATCAGCTTACCGATGATCACGTTCTCCTTGAGGCCCACGAGCTTGTCCGAGCGGCCGTTGATGGCCGCGTCGGTCAGGACTCGGGTGGTCTCCTGGAACGACGCCGCCGACAGCCACGAGTCCGTGGTCAGCGAGGCCTTCGTGATACCCATCAGCACCGGACGGCCCGAAGCGGGCTCGCCGCCCTCGGCCACCGACGCGCGGTTGGTCGCCTCGAACTTGGTCCGCTCGGGCAGCTCGCCCGGGAGGAAGTCCGTGGCACCGGAGTCGATGATCGTGACGCGGCGGAGCATCTGCCGGACGATGACCTCGATGTGCTTGTCGTGGATCGACACACCCTGCGCCCGGTACACCTTCTGGACCTCGTCCACCAGGTGCATCTGCGCCTCGCGGGGACCCATGACACGGAGCACCTCGTGGGGGTCCGGCGTGCCTTCGAGCAGCTGCTGGCCGACCGAGACGTGGTCGCCGTCGCCCAGCGGGCCGTTCGGGGTGTTCGCGAGCCGCTGACGCTTGGACAGCTTGTCGAAGATGATCTCTTCGCCGCCGTCGTCCGGGATCAGCGTGATCTTCCAGAACCGCTCGCTCTCCTCGATGCGCACGCGGCCATCGACGTCGGCGATCGGCGCCTTGCCCTTCGGCACACGAGCCTCGAAGAGCTCGGTGACACGGGGAAGACCCGTCGTGATGTCGTCACCGGCGACACCACCCTGGTGGAACGTACGCATCGTCAGCTGCGTGCCCGGCTCACCGATCGACTGGGCCGCGACGATACCCACGGCCTCGCCGACGTCGACGAGCTGACCGGTCGCCATCGAGCGGCCGTAGCAGGTCGCGCAGATGCCGACGACGGACTCACAGGTGAGCACCGAGCGGACCTTGACCTTCGCGATGCCGCTGGAGAGCAGCTTCTCGATGGCCGGGTCGCCGACGTCGTCACCGGCGTTGAGCACGACGTTGCCGTTGGCGTCGACAGCGTCGGTCGCCAGGTTGCGGGCGTAGATGCTGGTCTCGATGTGCTGGTCGCGCAGTACGCGGCCATCGGCCTGCAGGTCGCCGGTCTTCATCTGGATACCGCGCGTGGTGCCACAGTTGGTCTCGCGGACGATGACGTCCTGCGAGACGTCCACCAGACGACGGGTCAGGTAACCCGAGTCGGCGGTACGCAGCGCCGTGTCGGCCAGACCCTTACGGGCACCGTGCGTGGCGATGAAGTACTCCGCCACCGACAGGCCTTCACGGAAGTTCGCCTTGATCGGACGCGGGATGTACTCACCCTTGGGGTTCGACACCAGGCCACGCATACCGGCCAGCGACCGGATCTGCGTCATGTTGCCCGCGGCGCCCGACTTCACGATGATCGAAATCGGGTTGTCCTCGGGCAGCGCCGTCTCCATGATGCCGGCGACCTCTTCGGTGGCCTGCGTCCACACCTTGACGAGCTCGTTGTTGCGCTCGGTGTGCGACAGCTGACCGCGCTGGTAGCGCTTCTCGACCTGATCGGCCTTGCCCTCGTACTCGTCGAGGATGGCCTTCTTGCCAACCGGGACGAGAACGTCGGAGATGGCGACGGTGACACCCGAGCGGGTCGCCCAGTAGAAACCGGCGTCCTTCAGGCGGTCGAGGGTGTGCGCGACCTGGGTCATCGAGTAGCGCTCGGCGAGGTCGTTCACGATCACGGCCTGACGCTTCTTCGGCATCAGCTCGTTGATGAACGGGTAGTCCGCCGGGAGCAGCTCGTTGAACAGCACGCGACCGAGGGTGGTCTCGGCCAGCCACGGCTGCCCGGGCGCCCAGCCCTTTTCGGCCAGCTTGGCCTCGTCGGCCTTCGCGGGCTGACGGTCCTTGATCCGGATCTTGACCGGAGCGTGGAGGCCGATCGCCTTGCGGTCGAACGCCATGATGGCTTCGGCAGGGGAAGAGAAGGCCTTGCCGGCGCCTTCGGCGTTCTCGACGAGACGGGTCAGGTGGAACAGACCGGTCACCATGTCCAGACGCGGCATGGCGAGCGGGCGACCCGACGCGGGCGAGAGGATGTTGTTCGCCGAGAGCATCAGGATGCGGGCCTCGGACTGCGCCTCCGCCGACAGCGGGAGGTGCACGGCCATCTGGTCACCGTCGAAGTCCGCGTTGAACGCCTCACAGACCAGCGGGTGCAGCTGGATGGCCTTGCCTTCGACCAGCTGCGGCTCGAAGGCCTGGATACCGAGGCGGTGCAGGGTCGGCGCACGGTTCAGCATCACCGGGTGGCCGGTGATGACCTCTTCGAGCACGTCCCACACCTGCGGGCGCGAGCGCTCCACCATCCGCTTGGCGGACTTGATGTTCTGCGCGTGGTTCAGGTCGACCAGCCGCTTCATGACGAACGGCTTGAACAGCTCGAGCGCCATGTCCTTCGGCAGACCGCACTGGTGCAGCTTCAGCTGCGGGCCGACGATGATGACCGAACGGCCGGAGTAGTCGACACGCTTGCCGAGCAGGTTCTGACGGAACCGGCCCTGCTTGCCCTTGAGGAGGTCGGACAGCGACTTCAGCGGCCGGTTGCCCGGACCGGTGACGGGGCGTCCGCGACGGCCGTTGTCGAACAGCGCGTCGACGGCCTCCTGCAGCATCCGCTTCTCGTTGTTGACGATGATCTCGGGCGCGCCGAGGTCGATCAGTCGCTTGAGGCGGTTGTTGCGGTTGATCACGCGGCGGTACAGGTCGTTCAGGTCCGAGGTGGCGAACCGGCCACCGTCGAGCTGGACCATCGGACGCAGGTCCGGCGGGATCACCGGGACGGCGTCGAGCACCATGCCGCGCGGGTCGTTGCCGGTGGCCTGGAAGGCCGCGACGACCTTGAGCCGCTTCAGCGCGCGGAGCTTCTTCTGCCCCTTGCCGTTGCGGATGGTGTCGCGCAGGTTGTCGGCCTCGGCTGCGACGTCGAACTCCGCGGCCAGCTTCTGGATGGCCTCGGCGCCCATGCCACCGGTGAAGTACTCGCCGTACCGGTCGATGAGCTCGCGGTAGAGCAGCTCGTCGGCGATCAGCTGACGGGTGTCGAGCTTCGTGAAGGTCGTCCAGACCTCCTCGAGACGGTCCAGCTCGCGACCGGCGCGGTCACGCAGCTGACGCATCTCGCGCTCGCCGCCCTCCTTCACCTTGCGGCGGACGTCGGACTTGGCGCCCTCGGCCTCCAGCTCGGCGAGGTCGGCCTCGAGCTTCTGCGCGCGGGCCTCGATGTCCGCGTCACGCTTGGTCTCGAGGTTCTTGCGCTCGACGCCGATCTCGTTCTCGAGGGTCGGCAGGTCGTTGTGGCGCAGCTCGGTGTTCACGCCGGTGATGACGTAAGCAGCGAAGTAGATGATCTTCTCGAGGTCCTTGGGCGCGAGGTCGAGCAGGTAGCCCAGTCGCGAAGGAACACCCTTGAAGTACCAGATGTGGGTGACGGGAGCGGCCAGCTCGATGTGGCCCATCCGCTCACGGCGCACCTTGGCACGAGTGACCTCGACGCCACAGCGCTCGCAGATGATGCCCTTGAAGCGGACACGCTTGTACTTACCGCAGTAGCACTCCCAGTCACGGGTCGGACCGAAGATCTTCTCGCAGAAGAGCCCGTCCTTCTCCGGCTTGAGCGTGCGGTAGTTGATGGTTTCCGGCTTCTTCACTTCACCGAAGGACCACTGGCGGATGTCGTCAGCGGTGGCAAGACCGATCCGGAGCTCATCGAAGAAATTGACGTCCAGCACGTCTTTGCATCCCCTTGGGGTTGATTCGACTAGAGGGGGTTGGCGGCCGAAGCGGGAGCCCTTCGCAGAGCTCCCGCCTCTGACGCCGATCAGTGCACGACGTCGTCCACCGAGGGCGACTCGTTGCGGGACAGGTTGATGCCGAGGTTCGCGGCAGCGCGCTCGAGGTCTTCGTCGTCGGAGTCACGCATCTCGATCGACGAACCGTCGCTGGAGAGCACCTCGACGTTGAGGCACAGCGACTGGAGCTCCTTCAGGAGCACCTTGAACGACTCCGGGATGCCCGGCTCGGGGATGTTCTCCCCCTTGACGATGGCTTCGTAGACCTTGACGCGGCCGACCACGTCGTCCGACTTGATCGTCAGCAGCTCCTGCAGCGTGTAGGCAGCGCCGTACGCCTGCATCGCCCAGCACTCCATCTCACCGAAGCGCTGGCCACCGAACTGCGCCTTACCACCGAGCGGCTGCTGGGTGATCATCGAGTACGGACCGGTGGAGCGGGCGTGGATCTTGTCGTCCACCAGGTGGTGCAGCTTCAGGATGTACATGTAGCCGACCGAGACCGGGTACGGGAACGGCTCGCCGGAACGCCCGTCGAGCAGCGTCGCCTTGCCGTTCTCCTTGACCATGCGCTCGCCGTCGCGGTTCGGCTTGGTCACGCCGAGCAGCCCGGTGAGCTCCGTCTCCTTGGCGCCGTCGAACACCGGGGTCGCGGTGTTCGTGCCGGGGTCGACGTCGTAGAGCTCCTGGTTGAGGTTCGCCGCCCATTCGGGCTCGCCCTCGATCTTCCAGCCCTGCGACGCCAGCCAGCCGAGGTGCAGTTCCAGCACCTGGCCGATGTTCATACGACGCGGCACACCGTGCGTGTTCAGGATGATGTCGACGGGCGTGCCGTCCTCCATGAACGGCATGTCCTCGGCGGGCAGGATCTTGCCGATGACACCCTTGTTGCCGTGACGGCCCGCGAGCTTGTCACCCGGCTGGATCTTCCGCTTCTGGGCCACGTAGACGCGGACCAGCTCGTTGACGCCGGGGGGCAGCTCGTCGTCGTCCTCGCGCGAGAACACGCGGATGCCGATGACCTTGCCGGTCTCGCCGTGCGGCACCTTCAGCGAGGTGTCGCGGACTTCACGGGCCTTCTCACCGAAGATCGCGCGGAGCAGGCGCTCTTCCGGGGTCAGCTCGGTCTCACCCTTGGGCGTGACCTTGCCGACCAGGATGTCGCCGTCGCGGACCTCGGCGCCGATGCGGATGATGCCGCGCTCGTCGAGGTCGGCGAGCACCTCCTCGGAGACGTTCGGGATGTCCCGAGTGATCTCCTCGGCGCCCAGCTTGGTGTCGCGGGCGTCGATCTCGTGCTCCTCGATGTGGATCGACGTGAGCACGTCGTCCTGCACCAGGCGCTCGGAGAGGATGATCGCGTCCTCGTAGTTGTGGCCCTCCCACGGCATGACCGCGACGAGCAGGTTCTTGCCGAGCGCCATCTCACCGTTCTCGGTGGACGGGCCGTCGGCGATGACCTGACCCTGCTCGACCCGGTCGCCCTCGCTGACGATCGGGCGGTGGTTGAAGCAGGTGCCGTGGTTGGAGCGGCGGAACTTGTACAGTCCGTAGCTCTTCCTGGTGCCGTCGTCGTGCATGATCGTCACGAGGTCGGCGGAGAGCTCCTCCACCACACCGGCCTGCTCGGCGACCAGCACGTCACCGGCGTCGACGGCGGCGCGGAGCTCCACGCCGGTGCCGACCAGCGGCGCCTGGTTGCGCAGCAGGGGCACGGCCTGGCGCTGCATGTTCGCGCCCATCAGCGCGCGGTTCGCGTCGTCGTGCTCGAGGAACGGGATCATCGCCGTCGCGACCGACACCATCTGGCGCGGCGAGACGTCCATGTAGTCCACGTCCATCGGGTCGATCAGCTCGACCTCGCCGCCCTTCTTACGGACGAGCACGCGGTCTTCGACGTAGTGACCGTCTTCGGTGATCGGCGCGTTGGCCTGCGCCTTCACGAACCGGTCTTCCTCGTCCGCGGTGAGGTAGTCGACCTGGTCGGTGACCCGGCCCTCGACGACCTTGCGGTACGGGGTCTCGATGAAGCCGAACGGGTTGACCCGCGCGTACGAGCAGAGCGAGCCGATCAGGCCGATGTTCGGGCCTTCAGGGGTCTCGATCGGGCACATGCGGCCGTAGTGCGACGGGTGGACGTCACGGACCTCCATGCCGGCGCGCTCACGGGACAGACCACCGGGGCCGAGAGCCGAAAGACGACGCTTGTGCGTCAGGCCCGACAGCGGGTTGTTCTGGTCCATGAACTGCGACAGCTGGGAGGTTCCGAAGAACTCCTTGATCGCGGCCACGACGGGACGGATGTTGATCAGCGTCTGCGGCGTGATCGCCTCGACGTCCTGGGTCGTCATGCGCTCACGCACGACGCGCTCCATGCGGGACAGGCCGACCCGGATCTGGTTCTGGATCAGCTCGCCGACGGTGCGCAGGCGACGGTTGCCGAAGTGGTCGATGTCGTCGACCTCGACCGGGATCTCCTGGCCGTTGATCGTCATCTTGTCCTCGCCGGCGTGCAGCCGGACCAGGTACTCGATGGTGGTGACGATGTCCTCTTCGGTCAGCGTGCCGGTGTCGTACGGGCTCGTCTGACCCAGCTTCTTGTTGACCTTGTAGCGGCCGACCTTCGCGAGGTCGTAGCGCTTGGTCTTGAAGAACAGGTTCTCCAGGAGGGTCTGCGCGCTCTCCTTGGTGGGGGGTTCGCCCGGACGCAGCTTGCGGTAGATGTCGAGCAGTGCCTCGTCGGTACCGGCGGTGTGGTCCTTCTCGAGGGTGGCCATCAGCGTCTCCGAGAAGGAGAAGCGCTCACGGATCGCCTCGGTCGTCCAGCCCAGCGCCTTCAGCAGCACGGTGACCGGCTGGCGGCGCTTGCGGTCGATACGGACACCGACGGTGTCGCGCTTGTCGACGTCGAACTCGAGCCAGGCACCCCGGCTCGGGATCACCTTGACGGAGAAGACGTCCTTGTCGGTCGTCTTGTCGACGGCGGTGTCGAAGTACACACCGGGCGAGCGAACCAGCTGCGAAACGACGACACGCTCGGTGCCGTTGATCACGAAGGTGCCCTTGTCGGTCATCACCGGGAAGTCACCCATGAAGACCGTCTGGCTCTTGATCTCGCCAGTGTTGTTGTTCACGAACTCGGCGGTGACGAACAGCGGTGCCGCGTACGTCATGTCCTTGTCCTTGCACTCCTCGACGGAGGCCTTGACCTCGTCGAAGCGCGGGTCGGAGAAGGACAGGGACATGGAACCGGAGAAGTCCTCGATCGGGGAGATCTCGTTGAGAACTTCTTCGAGACCGCCGACGGGGTTCTCTTCACCTTCTTCGACGCGGCGTTCGAACCACGCCTCGTCGCCGGTGAACCATTCGAATGAACGGATCTGCACGTCAAGCAGGTTGGGGGTGCTCAGGGGCTCGCGGATCTTCGCGAACGAGACCCGCTTGGGTGCTCCTGGAATTCCCGTTGACGCCGTAGCCGTGGTGGTCGCAGCAGTGGCCTGGTTCGCGGGAGAGACTGCCAAGATGCGTCCTTCCGGGGACAAATGTGCGGTGAGCAGCCGCGATAGCAACAGCTATTACGGACTGTCAAGGGTGCCGTGTGCCCACTACTCTAACTACCGGCTCCGGGCAGCCTGAAAGAGGGCAGCGCAAAGAAGCAGTCTAGCCCGTAAGACGCACTCTGTCCAGGGGGCGCTCCCGATGGGGCCCAGCCTTGTCCGTGTCGTCTTCAGGTATGCCTCCACAGCTCGTCCGTCCCGCAACGGCTCCGCTGTTGTCAGTAAGCGTGAACCCAGCGGGGCTTCCAGTCAAGATGCCACGCCTCCATCCGACCGGTTGGCTCAGCGTCTTCGTCGGGTTCGCTCTGCGTGACCAGGGGTTCGCCGGATCCCGGCCAGCGGAGCTTGCGCAGCTCACGAGAAGGATCGAGGCCCGTCACCGCCCGGGTTGTGAGTGTCGCGGACGGCTCAGGCTGCCCGATACGCGGGTGCGGCTCGGCGCTCGCGAGGCGGTGCGAGTGGAAGGTTTGCTGCGTTAGACGCAGCAGAGGTTCCACTCGCACCGCCCCGCGCTTCGGAACCGACCAACGTTTCGCCAGGTCAGCACCGCCACGCACAAGCCCGTTCGTCACCCCATGAACGTGACGAACGGGGGCTTTCGCGCAACGCCCGGCGAGGCCAAGGCCGGCGGGGGTCGTGAGTGGTACGGCCGGTTAGAAC
>NZ_JBHWEB010000199.1:0-10703 GCF_042734395.1 Amycolatopsis sp. NPDC059657
TCGGACTAGATCGTCAAGAAATCCAGTCCTAGCAGGGGCTTTCCGCCTACCCGGCCCAACACGCCGCCACCAACACCCCTACTGAGAAAACCTCATTGGGATTTTTTTTGGCGGCTAGCGCTGGGGCTGGCGGCCCAGGTTGAGGAACTCCTGCTGCTCGCGGTCGTAGCGGTTGGTGAGGCCGGTGCCGTAGCGGTCCCACCAGTTCGCGGTGTGGCCGCCCTGGCGGGTGGTGGTGTCGCCGTAGATCTCGCGGTCGTATGCGAGGCGGGCGTCGCGGAACTCCTGCTGGAACTGCTCCGGCGTGAGGCCCTGGATGTGCGTGATGGCGTCCTGGGACAGCCGGCCGCTCTGGACGATGTCGGCCCCGGCCATGTGGTTCATGATCGCCTGCACGCCACCGGCGCCACGCATGTGTGCGCCGGACATGATCGCGGCCTGGACGCCCGCGTCGGTGAAGTGCAGCGCGCCGGCGCGGCGGGCGTTGGCTGTCATCAGTTCGCTGACCACGGCACGTTCTTCCGCGCTGCCGACGCCGTACTGGTTGCGTGCGGCCATGATCCGGTCGTAGCCGTTGTGCATGCTCTCGCGGAAGCCGTAGGCCTCGCGCACGCCGCCCTGCTCACCGCCGGTGCCCTCGGAGCGCATGATCGAGTCGACCACGCGCGGGTCGAGCTGCTGGGGAGCGACCTGAGCCGGGGCCGCGGCGCCTCCACCGGCCGCCGCACCGGCGGGCGCCTGTGCTTGGGCGGTCTGGGTGCCCTGCTGGCCTTGCTGGCCGCCATAAGCGCGGGCGGTGGCCTCATCGGCGGCCGTGTAGCCGTCGACCACGGCACGCACGCCCGTGTTGATGTCGTTGATCAGATGGATGAACTTGCTCAAGCCCCCGACAAGTTGCGACTGCAGTGCCGTGTTCGCCGACGCGACACTGGCGCCGATCCCCGCGAACGACAGCACGTCGATCACGAGTGTCTCCAGATCACGCACGGTGGACAGTGCCGACGAGCTCAGGCTCTCCACCGTGCTGGTGATCATGCGAACCTCGGCAGGCAGGACGCTGTAGCTTCCAGCGGACACGACAACTCCTCTCGACCCAGCGATGCGTCTCGAAGAATTTCACCGTTTCGAGCGACTCCCACACGGTCGAAATACCCACTCGTGACGTAGTCTGGCGCGGTGAGCGCGGCCGTAGAAATCCCGCCGCCCGGCGTATACGCGATCGACCCGGCTCGCTCCCGGGTCACTTTTTCCGGCAAACATCTGTTCGGCCTGACCGTGCGTGGCGGCTTCGCGCTTGTGAGTGGCCGGATCATCGTCGGCGACCCACTCGAAGAATCCATGGTGGACGCGGATATCGACGCGGCCAGCTTCGACACCGGGAACCGCCAGCGTGACGTCGAGATCCGGTCACGCCGGTATCTCGACACCGCGCGCTACCCGGTGATCGGCTTCCGGTCCGGCCGGGTGCTCCCGCACGGCGACGGCTGGCTACTCGAAGGCGTGCTCCACGTGCAGCAGGCCACCGGAAAGATCACCCTCGTGCCCGAGCGCGCGACCTACGCGGACGGCGTGTTCGCCGCACGCGCGACCACCAGTGTCGACCGCACCGAGTACGGGATCGACACGATGGCGAGCCTCGGCGGCCGCGAGCTGAAGCTGATCGTCGACGTCACGGCGGTCCTGACCTGAACGCGCCGACCGCGAGCGCGGGCTCGTCGGCGTAGAACTTCACCGCGCGCACGGTCCCGGTCTTGCCGAGCGGACGGACGTAGCCGACCGGCTCGTGGAACTCGGCGATCAGATTGGTCTCCTGGACCACGGCGAGCACCAGCACGTCGTCTTCGACGGTGATGAACCGATAGCCCTCGTGATTGACGGTCTGCCGCCGCAGCGAGCGGATGTTGCCTGCGGGCACCCGAAGATCGAAGAACACACCGCCGCGCACCCGCAGCTCGCGCGGCGAGACCACATGCGGGCGGGTGACATTGCCCGCGAGCAGGCCCACCATCAGCATGACCTGGTATATCCCCAGCACGAGCAGCACCAGGTCGATGGCGAGCCCCAGATCGGCCAGCCAGAGCATGGCCGTCTCGACCGCCGTGACCGCCGCGAAAACGATGAACATCGGCTTCTGCGGCTGCACATACGGCACGGCCACACCGCCGTCCTCGACGCCGGATTTCCGGCCGCGCAGCCACAATCCGATACTGCGGATCATCGCGGACTCGTTCGCCAGATATCGCTGAAAAGCCGTCATCGGCACCCCCTTCCTTTATAGCGGAAGAGGATCAGCCGATCAGCCCGTTCTCCGGCGCCGTCGTCAGGTAGAGGTGCTGCTCGCCGGTCCACGGAGACGAGATCTTCCAGCCCGCGATGGTGCCGGCGGGCGGGTTGTCGGTCGACTCCACCAGCAGCAGGTCCGGCGTGGTGGGTGGGACGCTTTGATCGAGGAAGCGGAAGTTCGCGTCGATCAGCGCGCGGGTGAGCGGGCCGCTGCGGTTCTTGCTCTCGTTGATCTCCGGGCCGACCGCGCCGCGGTCCGAGAACAGGTCGACGATCGTGCAGTCACACGAGTACGCGAGCGCCCCGATCTCGCCGGCGCTGTGCACCACCCGGCCGTTCGCGATCCGGCCGAGTTCCGCGCCGATCGCGCGGTACTGCTCGGAAGTGGCGTGATTGCTGGTGATCGGCGCGAAATCACGCGGCAGGCCGGGCGAGAGGTAGACGGCGACGCTCGCGGCTGCCATCACCACCACGCCGATCGCGGCGGGCATCCGGTAGCGCGGCACCGCGGCGACCATGGCGGCGAGGAAGATCGTCGCGCAGGCGATGCTCGGGCCGTAGTACCAGTGGTACGGCGGCACCTCCAGCAACGAGTAGACGAGGTAGTGCAGCGCTCCGCCGAATGCCAAGGCCGCGAAGGGAAGCAACCGTCGTACCGGCTTCGAGCCGCGCAGCGCTACGACTGTCCACAGTAGACCAGCGGCGCCACCGGCCAGCAGCGGCAGGAACGAAAGCGCGGTGCTCAGCGGGAAATGCCGGAAGTAGACGAGCGGGCCGTTCGTCACGCTCCACGGTCCCCATGACCGTTGCAACGTCTTGATGATCAGCGTGTCCGGCACCGCGGAGCCCAAGCTCAGCCAGCTGAACAGGAACCACGGCAGCGTCACCGCGAGCGCCGTGAAGAACGTCTGCCAGATGCCTTCCCAGAACTTCCGGCGCGCGAAGAACAGCACCGCGACCACCACGAGCAGATCGAGCCTGACCATCGCGAGCAGCCCGGCCGCCAGCCCGAACGCGACGGGGCGGCGTTCGACGAAGGCCACCATGAGCCAGCTCAGCCCGGCGATGCCGAGCGGGAGTTCCAGCCCGATCGAGGACACCAGCAGCGGGTTCGCCATCAGCAGCATGGTCGCGAGCGGCGCGAACCAGCTCGGCAGGCCGGTGTGTTCGCCGATCCGGCGCAAGCCGAAGTACGTGACCACCTGCGCCAGCACGAAGAGCACGCCTGCGGCGAACACCGCGTCGCGGAAGACGAACGTCAGCGCCGCGACGGCGAGCACGTTCAGCGGCGAGGTTGCCGTGTTGGCCGTGCCGTGTTCGATCAGGCCCCAGTGACCGTGGAAAGCGAGGTTCTTCGCATAGGAGAGCGTGATGTACGCGTCGTCGATGAGGTGCGGCTGCGCCAGCGTGAACAGCACCGCGGACACGGCGGCCACGCCGGCGGGCAGCAGCGATCGGGCGGTGACCACAGGCCGGGGACCCACGGACTCGGCGATAGCAGCAGCGGAACGCATCCCGGCCACCGTACACGGTTACCGTGATGTTTTCGTTACCTACACGCCGTGACCTCGGCCACCCCGGTCAGCGGTGATACTCGATGCCCGGCCGCGCGTCGGGGCCACGACCTGGGCCACGGAACCCGGGTCCACCAGGGGCTCCGTCGTAGTGGCGGTGCACGCCCTGCCGTCCGTCACGCGGTCCGCCGCCGTGACCGAATCCGGTGGCGGCGCCCACGATCCCGCCGCCGATCACGAGCCCGAGCACACCGACCGCGACGAGCTGGGTCGCGCGATGGCCTGCGAAACGCTTGAACTTGCCCGGCTGAGGTGGTTGCTGCGGGTAAGCGGCCTGGTATACGGGCGGCGCGGCGACCGGAGGCGGCCCGGCGGGCGCCTCGGCCTTGGTCTCGGCGGTCTCGGTCACCGGCTGTTCCTTCGGCGTCTCCACCGTCGGAGCATCGGACGCAGCCTGCTCCCCCGCCTTGTTCTGCGGCTTGTCCTGCGGTTCGGTCATCGTGCACTCCTGGATCTCGCGGGGAACGTCAGCGCTCCCACAACCCAGAGTGACTCGGTTTCCTGTGCCTCAGCTGTGCTGAACCTGTCGATTACAGATAGAACGAAAGGAACAAAGTGACCACCCAGGTGGCACCGAGCACCTGCAGCACCCGGTCACGCAGCGCGATCTCCTCGGGCTCGCCGGCGTTGCCGCTGTCGACGTCGACCGCGTAGCGCAGGACGGCGACGACGAACGGCACCATCGAGACGACCGCCCATACCGAGTTGTCGGCCTTCTCCCGCAGCTCGAACGCCCACAGGCAGTACGACATGATCAGGATCGCGGCCGAGGTCGCCCAGACGAACCGCAGGTAGCTCGCCGAGTACTTCTTCAGCGACGAGCGGATCTTCGCGCCCGTCCGCTCGAACAGCATGATCTCCGCGTACCGCTTGCCCGCGACCATGAACAGCGAGCCGAACGCGGTGACCAGCAGGAACCACTGCGACATCGCGATGTTGGCCGCGACACCACCGGCGACCGAACGCATCAGGAAGCCGGAGCCGACGATGGCCAGGTCGACCACCGGCTGGTGCTTGAGGCCGAAGCAGTAGCCGAGCTGCACGGCTTCGTAAACGCCGAGCACGACCGCCAGCTGCCAGCTCGCCAGGAACGAGATCCCCAGGCCGGCGGCGAAGAACACCACCGCGGCGCCATAGGCGACCGGCACCGGCACGATCCCGGCCGCGATCGGCCGGTTCCGCTTGGTCGGGTGCTGCCGGTCGGCTTCGACGTCGACCGCGTCGTTGATCAGGTACACCGAAGACGCGACGAGCGAGAAGGCGATGAACGCGACGATGGCCGCGAACAGCATCTCCTTGCGGTTCGTCGCGGTCGCGAAGGCGAAGAACGGCGCCGCGAAGACGAGCACGTTCTTCACCCACTGCTTGGGCCGTGCCGTCTTGATGACGCCGCGCACCAGCTTCACCGGCCCACCCGCCGGGGCGGGTGGCTCCGTCACGGCAGGCACGTTCTCGACGTCATCGCTCGTCGCTGTCTTCGGTGATTCGCTCACTAGCGCTTTCCCTCAAGCCGGAATCTCTTGCGCAGGATGCCCCCGAGTGCCCCGCCGAGCACCGCGCCCGCCAGCACGTCGGTCGGGTAGTGCACGCCGAGCACCAGCCGCGAGGCCAGCATCGGCGGGACCAGGGCGGGCACCAGGTTACGCCCGGTCAATCCGGAGTAGAGCACCGCCGCCGCCGTGGTCGACGTCGCGTGCGAGGACGGGAAGCTCAGCTTGCTCGGCGTTCCGACGTGGACCTCGACGCTCGGGTCGTCGGGACGCGGCCTGCGCACCACCCGCTTGATGGCGATGGACGCGGCGTGCGCGCCGACCACACCGGCCGAAGCGATCAGCCATTCGCGGCGCCGCTCCTTGTCGACCGCGGCACCGATGAGGCCCGCCGCGAACCAGCCCGCGCTGTGCTCACCGAAGTGGGACATGCCGCGAGCGGCTTTGATGGTGGCAGGGCGTGCGAGCACGCCCTGCACCTTCGCCAGCAGGGCGATTTCAGCCATCGAGCGAACCGTCCAGCGGTGCGCCATCGGTCAGGTGCGGCGCGATCTTGTTGTCGAACGCGCTCAGCGCCGAGCCGATCGCCATATGCATGTCGAGGTACTTGTAGGTACCGAGACGGCCACCGAAGAGCACGTTCTTCTCGCGCGCCTCGACCTTGGCGAGCTCGCGGTAAGCCTCGAGCTTCTCGCGGTTCTCCGGTGTGTTGATCGGGTAGTACGGCTCGTCCTCTTCCTTCGCGAAACGGGAGAACTCGCGGAAGATGACCGTCTTGTCCTTCGGGTAGTCGCGCTCCGGGTGGAAGTGCCGGAACTCGATGATCCGGGTGTAGGGGACCTCTTCGTCGTTGTAGTTGACGACCGAGGTGCCCTGGAAGTCACCGGTCTCCGCGACCTCGGACTCGAAGTCGACGGTGCGCCAGGTGAACCTGCCCTCCGAGTAGCCGAAGTAGCGGTCCAGCGGCCCGGTGTAGACGGTCGGGGTGCCGGCCGGGATGTGCTCGCGCACGTCGAAGTAGTCGGTGTTCAGCCGGATCTCGATGTTCTCGTGCTCGGCCATCTTCTCGAGCCACGCGGTGTACCCGTTGACGGGCAGGCCCTCGTAGGTGTCGTTGAAGTACCGGTTGTCGAAGTTGTAGCGGACCGGCAGGCGCGTGATGATGTTGGCGCCCAGGTTCTTGGGGTCGTTCTCCCACTGCTTAGCGGTGTACCCGCGGATGAAGGCTTCGTAGAGGGGACGGCCGACCAGCGAGATGGCCTTCTCTTCGAGGTTCTCCGCCGCGTCGGTCTGGAACTCGGACGCCTGCTTGGCGATGAGCTCACGGGCCTCGTCGGGGGTGTGCGACTTGCCGAAGAACTGGTTGATCAGCGCCAGGTTCATCGGGAACGAGTAGACCTGGTCCTTGACGCGCGCGAAGACACGGTGCTGGTAACCGGTGAACTCGGTGAACTGGGTGACGTAGTCCCAGACCCGCTTGTTGGAGGTGTGGAACAGGTGCGCGCCGTAGCGGTGCACCTCGATACCCGTCTCGGGCTCCGCCTCGGAGTAGGCGTTGCCACCGAGGTGGTGCCGCCGCTCCAGGATGAGGACCTTCTTGCCGAGCTGCGTGGCAGCCCGTTCGGCCACGGTCAGGCCGAAGAAACCGGAGCCAACTACGATCAGGTCGTAGCCGGTGAAATCGTCTTCAGTAATCTGGGCGGGGTTCGTGTGCGCGCTCACGGGCTGTCAGGGTACGCAAGTGCGCACCGTCATCCGCACAGCCCTTGACATCACGACGCACAGTAACTAGACGAACGCGGGACCTGCAGTGCCAACACCGGACACGTTCTGGACCTATTCGAGCGCGATCAGCGTCTACCTGATCGTGCTGGCGGTCCCTGGCACCCTGATCGGCTGGGCCGCCGGGCTGCGTGGCTGGTCGCTGGCCGGGCTGGCCCCGCTGCTGACCTACACCGCGACCGGGCTCGCCGGGCCGTGGCTCGCGCTCGCCGGCCTGCCGTACAACGTCGGGACGGCCGCCGCCTTCACCGTGCTGCTGGCAGGCGCCGCCTACGGGGTCCGCGCGCTCGGCCTGCGCCGCGGCTGGATCCCCGGCGAGGCGCTCGCCGACCGCCCCCCGTTGCCCTGGACCAAGCGCGCGCACCTGGCCGTCGCGGCCTGCGTGGTGCTGGCGACCGTGTTGTCGATCATCGTGGTGCTCTCGGCGTCCGGCGGGCCGAACGCGGTCTTCCAGCGCTGGGACACGGTGTTCCACGCGAACGGCATCCGCTACATCGCCGACACCGGCGACGGCTCGCTCACCGGCATGGGCACCATCAACTGGTACCCCAACGGCTCGTTCTACCCGAACGCGTATCACCTGGTCGGCGCGCTGGTCTACAACCTGTCCGGCGCCACCATCCCGGCGACCTTGAACGCGATCACGGTGCCCGTCGCAGGCATCTTCGCGCTCTCGATGGTCACGATGATCCGCCAGTTCGGCGGCCGCGCGGTGTTCGCCGGTTCGGTCGCGATCGTGGCGGGCGCGGCGACGACCGGCGCGTACGAGTCGGTGTCGAGCGGCCTGCTGCCGTTCGCGCTCGGCATCGTGCTGACGCCACTCGCCGCGGTCGCACTGCAGCGCTACCTGGTGCGCCCCGCCGTCGACACCGGCATGGTGCTGGCACTGGCGGCCGTCGGGCTGCTGTGCGCGCACTCGAGCGCGTTGTTCGGCGCGATGCTGTTCGCGTTCCCGATGGTGGTCCAGCGCTGGATCAGGCGAGAGGGCCGGGTCTGGCAGGACATCCTGCGGATGCTGCCGGTGATGGCGGCCAGCGGCGTGCTCGCCGCGCTGCAGGTGCTCGGCGCGGTCGGGTTCACCTCGAGCGCGTACCCGTACACCCCGTGGGCGTCGAACATCGAGGTCACCGAGGCGCTCAACCAGCTGCTGAAGTTCCGCCAGATCCTGAACCAGCCGCAGCTGTGGCTGGCCGGTCTGCTGGTGATCGGGATTTTGAGCTTCATGACGCTCGGCCGGATGCGCTGGATCGCGGCGTCGGCGGTGATCCTGTCGTTCATGTTCGTGCTGGTCGCCTGCTACGGCGGCGTGTCATGGGTGATCACGCTGTCCCGTCCGTGGTGGAACGACCGCTACCGCCTGATGGCGCTGGCCGCGATCCCGTTGTGCCTGCTCGCCGGGCACGGGCTCGCCGAGATCCAGCGGTGGCTTTCGAAGGCCGTCTCGCAGTGGAGCTGGGTCCGCGACAATCCGCGCGTGCCCGCCAGGCTCGGGCTGGCTTCGGCCGTGCTCGTGCTGATCGCGATGGGCGTGGTGACCCAGGGCTTCTACACCCAGGCCAACGCGACAGCGGTCGCGTTCCTCTATCACAACGGGCCCGAGTCGAAGGACCGCGAACAGCCGATCAGCGCGTACGAGCTGGAAGCCATGGCGGTGCTGCAGAAGCTGGGCGTCGGCCCCGACGAGCGCGTGCTCAACGACCGGGTCGACGGCTCGGCATGGGTGTACGCGATCACCGGCATCAAGCCGACCGCGGGCCACTACGACACCGGCGTTCCCCCGAAGGACGCCGAATACCTGGCCGACCACTTCCGCGACTTCGACACCGACCCCGAGGTGCGCGCGGCGGTGAAGCGGCTGAACATCCACCGGGTCTTCCTCGGCCACGGCTCGATCAAGCCGTACATGCACCGCGCGCCGGGCCTGCGCGATCTCGACGGCCTGGACTTCCTGCGCCGTGAGTACGCCAACCCGAACGCGGTCATCTACACGATCATCAAGTAGCGCCCGGCTCTCCCCGCAGAGCCGGGCTCACCACTCAGTAAGGCCGGACGTTGTACCAAGCGCCGTTCACACGGACACTGCATTCCGCGTTGATGGTGAAGCTCCGGCCGATCTCGAGCACGAACCAGTCGGAGTGGTAGTCCCTGTTGAGCGGGCCGACTCCGCAGTTGTAGCCAAGCCGCACCCAGCTCGTCTGGGAACCGGCGGAGCAGTTGGCCCACGCCGCGGTGTTGGCGTAATGGGCGTCACAGCTGCCCAGGCTGGTGACGCTCGCCGCGGACGCCGAAGCGGCCGCAGGCGCAACGGCCATCGCCACGGCGAGTGACGCGAAAAGAACGGAAGCGCGACGCATACTGATTACCCCTCAGTACCTGAATTTCGATCGCCGGATCCGGCGGTGCTGACTAGTGTTGGCGCGCGGCGAGTTTTTGTCGCCAGGCTGAGAACTGGGTCGAAAAGCACAGGTCAGCGGCCATAGTCGAGGGGGCGGCATGCTCAGGGTGCATTTCACCGATCGCGATCTGTCACGCCTCCGGATGGCCGATTGCCCCAATCCGCTCTGGGAAATCGTCAACAGTGTCCTGCGCCTGCAAGGACGTCAGGGCCGGACGGCCTACGCGCAGTGGATACACGGCACCCGTGAAACACTCGCGGAAAGTGGCCTTATCAATACTGTGCGTTCTCTTCTTTTGCCATTATTGCCACTGGCCACGTATTTCCCGGATTTCCTTACTCCCTTTGAATCATCGGAAGGCTTGGAAGCGGGCATCGACGCGATTCTCCGTACACCCCGTCAGCGGGTGTCAACGGAAGTCGGAACGCTTTCCAAAACGCCGTCCTGGGCGCATCGGCTGCCGGATGGGGATGTCCGCACGGACCTCGCCGACGCGTTGCGCGCCTATCACCGGCAAGCCATTGAGCCGCACCTGGGCACGATCAGGACGGCACTCGACGGCGACCGCGCGATCCGCACGCGCGCGATGCTCAGCGGCGGCGTCGACGAGCTGCTCGACAGCTTCCGGCCGGTGCTGCGCTGGCGAGCTCCGGTGCTCGAAGCCGACTATCCGGTCGACCACGACATTCACCTCAACGGCCGCGGCCTGCTGCTCATCCCGTCGTACTTCTGCTGGGACCGCCCGGTCACACTCGCCGATCCAGAACTGCCGCCGGTGCTGGTCTACCCGGTGCCGCGCACCGCGGTCACCGGCTCGCCGCGTCGCGCGCCCGTCTCGGCGCTGCTAGGCGCGACCAGGGCCGCGATCTTGGCGGCGACGGCGAGCGGGTTCACCACCGGTGAGATCGCCAGGGTCGCGGGCGTGAGCGCCGCCACGGCCAGCCATCACCTGAACGTACTGCGGGACTGCGAGCTGATCACGAGCCACCGGCAAGCCGCCACGGTGCTGCACGTACTGACCCCGCTCGGCGCCGAACTGCTCGGCTCCGCGAATAGGTAGTGGCCCGCGGGGGGACGGCGGGCCCAGCCCGTTACACCCGGGGCACCCGCCCCCCATAAACCCCCCGGGGAACTAGGGTTCGGGGTAAAACACCCAATACCCCCGAGGCCAGGGTAAT
>NZ_JBHWEB010000200.1:0-10446 GCF_042734395.1 Amycolatopsis sp. NPDC059657
GGCGTTCCCCTCCCCCTCGGCTCCGGCGTGTGCGGGTCGGGGGGGGTGGCTGGGGGCGGCGGGCTCCCCCCGCCCCCCCCCCACCCCGGACCCCCTACATGGCGAGCCCGGCACTGTGCACAGAACGCGGACACGCGCGCAGGAGTAGCGGACACGCGTACAGGGAACGCGGACACGCCGACGGACCTTCTCGATCCCGGGCGTTTCCGCGCCCTGTGCACGCGTGTCCGCCCGCTGTGCACGCGTGTCCGCCCCTCCTGCACGGCAGCCGCACCGGACAAAGCCCGAGCGGGCACCCTCGCCCGCTGAAGGAACCTGGAGTCGTGAGCGTTGCGGCCGGTTCTAACCGGCGGGCAACACTCATGACCTCTGACCAGGTAGAACGTGGCCGGGGTCACCCGCCCGGGGGCCTTGACTTGATTCATTCAAGAAAACAGGGCAGACTTCGTGCCGTGCCCACCACCGCGGACTTCGAGCGTATGTTGCGTGGGGCCGCGCTCCGCGTGACCCGCCCTCGCTTGTCCGTGCTGCACGCGGTACACGCCCATCCGCACGCCGACACCGACTCGATCATCGGTGTGGTGCGCGCGGATCTCGCCGAAGTGTCCCACCAGGCCGTCTACGACGTGCTGCGGGCACTCACCACCGCGGGGCTCGTGCGGCGCATCCAGCCGCTCGGCTCCGTGGCGCGCTATGAGGCGCGGGTCGGGGACAACCACCACCATGTCGTGTGCCGGTTGTGCGGCGCGATCGCCGATGTCGATTGCGCGGTCGGCCACGCACCCTGCCTGTCCGCCTCCGAAGATCACGGGTTCGCGATCGACGAGGCCGAGGTCATCTACTGGGGCCTGTGCCCGAGTTGCTCCTCCGCGTCCAGTTCCTGAACACCCCTTATTCCGGAAGGATTTCTGTGTCTGACAGTCCTGACGCCGTTGTCGGCGAGATGAACGTGGAGAGCGCGGGCGGGTGCCCGGTCGCACACGGGCGCATCCAGCACCCGACCGAGGGCGGCAGCAACCGTGACTGGTGGCCGAACCAGCTCAACCTGAAGATCCTGCGCAAGCACCCCGCCGTGGCCAACCCCATGGGCGAGGACTTCGACTACGCCGCCGAGTTCAACTCGCTCGACCTCGACGCGCTGGCCGCGGACGTCGACGCGGTGATGACGAGCTCGCAGGACTGGTGGCCCGCGGACTTCGGGCACTACGGCCCGTTCATGATCCGCATGGCGTGGCACAGCGCCGGCACCTACCGCATCGAAGACGGCCGTGGTGGCGCGGGCGCCGGCATGCAGCGCTTCGCCCCGCTGAACAGCTGGCCGGACAACGGAAACCTCGACAAGGCGCGGCGCCTGCTGTGGCCGGTCAAGAAGAAGTACGGCCGCAAGATCTCGTGGGCCGACCTGATGATCTTCGCCGGTAACCGCGCGCTGGAGACCATGGGCTTCAAGACCTTCGGCTTCGCCGGTGGCCGCGCCGACGTGTGGGAGCCGGACGAGGACGTCTACTGGGGCCCCGAGACCACCTGGCTCGGCGACGAGCGCTACTCGGGCGACCGCGAGCTGGAGAGCCCGCTGGGTGCGGTCCAGATGGGCCTCATCTACGTCAACCCCGAGGGCCCCAACGGCAACCCCGACCCGCTGGCCGCCGCGCGCGACATCCGCGAGACGTTCCGCCGCATGGCGATGAACGACGAGGAGACCGTCGCGCTCATCGCGGGCGGGCACACCTTCGGCAAGACCCACGGCGCGGCGAACCCCGACGAGTACGTCGGCGCCGAGCCGGAAGGCGCCCCGCTCGAGGAGCAGGGCTTCGGCTGGAAGAACAGCTTCGGCAGCGGCAAGGGCCGCGACGCCATCACCAGTGGTCTCGAGGTCACCTGGACCTCCACCCCGACCCGGTGGAGCAACCAGTTCTTCGAGAACCTGTTCAAGTACGAGTGGGAGCTGACCTCGAGCCCGGCAGGCGCCCACCAGTGGGTGGCGAAGGACGGCGCGGGCGCGAACACCATCCCCGACCCCGAGGACGGCACGTTCAACCGCCCGCCGACGATGCTCACGACCGACCTCTCGCTGCGGGTCGACCCGGTCTACGAGCAGATCTCGCGCCGCTTCCTGGAGAACCCGGACCAGTTCGCCGACGCGTTCGCCCGCGCCTGGTACAAGCTGACGCACCGCGACATGGGCCCGATCCAGCGCTACCTCGGCCCGCTGGTGCCGCAGGAGAGCCTGCTCTGGCAGGACCCGATCCCCGCGGTCGACCACGAGCTGATCGACGCGGCCGACATCGCCTCGCTCAAGGAGCAGATCCTCGCTTCGGGCCTGTCGGTCTCGCAGCTGGTCTCCGCCGCGTGGGCGTCGGCTTCGACGTTCCGTGGCAGTGACAAGCGCGGTGGCGCCAACGGCGGCCGCATCCGCCTCGAGCCGCAGCGCAACTGGGAGGTCAACGACCCCGAGTCGCTGTCGACCGTGCTCCGCACGCTCGAGGGGATCCAGTCGTCCTTCGGCAAGAAGGTCTCGATCGCCGACCTGGTCGTGCTCGGTGGCACCGCCGCCGTGGAGAAGGCCGCCAAGGCCGCAGGCCACGACGTCGAGGTGCCGTTCACCCCCGGCCGCACGGACGCGTCGCAGGAGCAGACGGACGTCGAGTCCTTCGCCGCGCTGGAGCCGACCTCGGACGGCTTCCGCAACTACCGCGGCAAGGGTCACCGGCTCCCCGCCGAGTACCTGCTGATCGACCGCGCGAACCTGCTCACGCTGAGCGCGCCCGAGATGACCGTCCTGGTCGGCGGCCTGCGGGTGCTGGGCGCGAACACCAAGCAGTCCACGGTGGGCGTGCTCACCGAGACGCCGGAGTCGCTGACCAACGACTTCTTCGCGAACCTGCTCGACATGGGCATCGAGTGGAAGCCGACCTCGGCCGACGCGGAGACCTTCGAGGGCCGCGACACCGCGACCGGCGAGGTCAAGTGGACCGGCAGCCGGGTCGACCTCGTGTTCGGCTCGAACTCCGAGCTGCGCGCGCTCGCCGAGGTCTACGCGAGCGATGACGCCAAGGCGAAGTTCGTCGAGGACTTCGTGGCGGCGTGGGTCAAGGTCATGGACCTCGACCGCTACGACGTCTGATCCTGTTAGGACAGTCCAGCCCCGGCCGCGACAACGGCCGGGGCTGGACTTTTTTCTGAGCGCGCAGGCTTTGGTGACACCCGGCCGCCGCCCGGCCAGGCCGGACGCCACGAGGACCGCGCTGCCTGTCGCAATCGTCGCCTACCCGGTTGGCCCGTCACCAACGGGTGACAAGGTAGGCAACGGAATGGCAAATTTTTCGGGTCCCCGCTCGCACAAAAAACGCACTCGAGCCGCACAGAGCTGACTTTCTCGCGCACTAATGGAGCAAGCGGGCAACAGTCGATCAGTTCTCGCGGCACATAATCAGCCGAGCGGAAAAATGTCGCCACCGGTGGTGCGCCTCACCGCTGTTCGGGTGAAGAAAACCGGCTCTCTCGCGGGACTTCAGGTTACCCGCCGACGGTGTTAGCGTCACCGTCGCCGAAATCGACCCACGACCCGGATTGGTGGATTCAGTGGTGACTGTCGACGTGGAAGACCTGGCCTGGCGGGCGGTTTCCCGGCCGCGCACCGTGCTACTCGCGGCGCCGAGGTCCTACTGCGCCGGAGTGGAACGCGCGATTTCGATCATCGAGGACCTCGTAGACCGAAAACCGATCTACGTACACAAACGGATCGTGAACAACAAAAGCGTCATCGCCGATCTTGAAACACGCGGCGCGATCTTCGTGGACGAACTCGACGAAGTTCCCGACGGTTCCACGGTGATGTTTTCGGCGCACGGCGTCTCGCCGTCGGTGCGCGCGGAAGCCGCTGCACGGAAACTCGACGTCATCGACGCGACCTGCCCGCTGGTCACCAAGAGTCACGCCGAAGTCCGCCGGTTCGCGTCACGGGGTGACACCGTCGTCCTGATCGGCAAGGCCGGGCACGACGAGGTCGAGGGCACTCTCGGCCAGGCACCCGGCGACACCCGGCTGGTGCAGGACGTCACCGACGTGGCGGCGCTCGAGGTGCGGGATCCGGCCAGGGTGTCCTACCTGACGCAGACCACCTTGGCCGCCGACCAGACCACCGAGATCGTCGAGGCGTTGCACCTGCGGTTCCCGGCGCTGCGCGGGGCGACGTCGACCGCGGTCTGCCACGCGGCGACCGACCGGCAGGACGCGCTGGCCGCGATGGCGGTCGAGTCGGATCTCGTGCTGGTGCTGGGGCCGATGAACTCGGCCAACTCCCTGCGGCTCGTCGAACTCGCGCACCGCCATCGCAGGCCCGCACACCTCATCGAGAACGCGGCGGCCATCCGCCCGGCGTGGCTGACCGGTGTGCGGACCATCGGGCTCACCGCGGGCGCGTCGGCACCGCCCCGGCTGGTCGACGGCGTGCTCGCGCTGCTGGCCGAACTCGGCCCGATCACGGTCTCCGAGGTGGAACCGGCTGGCGAGACCCTCCACTTCGGACAGCCGGTGAGCCGATGACGACGTGCCTCACGTCACCTGATCGGCCCAGCGACCAATACGCGCGGCCCGGCGCGCCGAATACCGGGCATGACCGAACAGCGAACCGTGATCGCCGAGAGCGCGCCACAGCCGTACCGGCCACGGCTGCGCCTGTTCTCCGCGGCGGCCACCGGCGTGCTCGCGCTGGCCGCCGCGCTCGCCGCAGGGCATCTCGTGGCGGGCTTCATCAATGTCAGCGCGTCGCCCTATCTGGCGGTGGGCAACGGCGCGATCGACCTGACTCCCATCGAACTGAAGGACTTCGCGGTACGGACCTTCGGCACCTACGACAAGGTGGTGCTGCTCGGCGGCATGGCGGTGACCATGATCGGGGTCGCCGCCCTCGCCGGCGTGCTGTCGCTGCGCTCACCGCTGCCGGGCGCCGGCGCGATCGTCCTTTTCGGACTCGTCGGCGGTGTCGCCGTGTACTCACGGCCGAACCTGACCGCGGTCGCGCTGCTCGCTCCACTGGCGAGCGTACTCGCCGGAGTGGCCGTTTTTCTTTTCCTGCACCGGAAAGCGCCCAGGATCTGGCGTAGGTCCGAGTCCGGCGAGAAGATCGGCAACTCGCGGCGCGCCTTCCTGATCAGCGGCGCGGGGGTCGTGGCGGGTGCCGGTGTCGCCGGGCTGGGCGGGCAGCTCATCAGCTCGACCCGCGACGCGAACGCGTCACGCGAAGCCGTCGGCAAGCTCGTGCCCGCGCGTTCGGCTCCCGCGATCCCGGCCGACGCCGACTTCTCGAAGCTCGGCACACCCGCTTTCCTTACCCCGAACCAGAGGTTCTATCGCGTCGACACCGCGTTGACCGTGCCACAGGTGCGGACCGAGGACTGGAGCCTGCGCCTGCACGGCATGGTCGGCAAGGAGATCCGGTACAGCTATGACGACATCCGCAACCGGCCGCTGGTAGAGCGCACGATAACCATGACCTGTGTGTCCAATGAGGTTGGTGGCGACTATGTGTCCACTTCGAACTTCATCGGCGTCGACCTGGCGGACCTGCTGGACGAAGCGGGTGTCCAGCCTGGCGCGGAACAGCTTTTCTGCACCAGCGTCGACGGCTGGACCTCCGGCACGCCGGTCGACGCCGCGCGTGACCGCGCGCGTGGCGCGATGCTCGCCATCGGCATGAACGGCGAGCCGCTGCCACTCGAACACGGTTTTCCCGCCCGTCTGGTCACGCCGGGACTTTACGGCTATGTCTCGGCGACGAAATGGGTGGTCGACATCGAAGTCACCACCTGGAAATCCCGGCAGTCGTATTGGCTCAAACGCGGCTGGGGCGAGCAGGCACCGATCAAAACCGAGTCGCGCATCGATTCGCACCGCGGTTTCGCGAACGTCACGGCCGGAACGGTCCGGATTTCCGGGGTGGCTTGGGCGCAGCACACCGGGATCGCGAAGGTGGAGGTCAGGGTCGACCAAGGTCCTTGGCAGGAAACCACTTTGTCGCGGGAGGTCAACCTCGACACCTGGCGGATGTGGTGGACCGAGGTGCGGATCCCGAAGGGTGTGCATCAGGTTTTCTGCCGCGCCACCGACAAATCCGGCTACACCCAGACCGACGCGCGCGCGGGCACCGTACCGGATGGCGCGACCGGCTGGCACAGCGCCACTCTGACGGGTGCCTGAAAAGAAATTCCGGGAAAGACCAATCCGGTTCCCATCGGGCGCCGAATCACCTCCGAGAGCACAAACAATTCACCGAATGAGGCAGTCATGAACAAGCTCCGTACCGCTGGCATCGGTATCACCGCCATCGCAGCGCTCGCGCTGACCGCGTGCAGTGGCAGCGACACGGCTTCGAGCGGCTCCAGCGCACCGGCGCCCGCTCCGTCCTCGTCGATGGCCGCGCCGTCGTCGCCGGCCGCCGCGGCCGGTGTCACCACCAACGCCGACGTCTTCGGCCCCGCGTGTTCCCAGCTCCCCCAGGGCAACGCGCCCGGCTCGCTGGACTCCATGGGCCCGCAGCCGGTCGCCTCGGCCGCGTCCACCAACCCGCTGCTCACCAAGCTGGTCGCCGCCGTCAAGGCCACCAACCTGGTCGACACGCTCAACAGCGCCGAGGCCATCACGGTCTTCGCGCCGGCCGACCCCGCCTTCGCCGCACTGGGCGACGCCAAGTTCGCCGAGCTCGCAGGCAAGCCCGACCAGCTGGCCCCGATCCTGCAGTACCACGTCGTCGGCAAGCGTTACGACGCCAAGGGACTGGCTTCGGCCGGCACGCTGACCTCGCTCGACACCGCGGCGGGCCCGCTGAAGATCGAGGGATCGGGTGCCGACATGACCGTCAACGGCGCGAAGATCCTTTGCGGCAACATCCCCACGAAGAACGCGACCGTCTTCGTGATCGACAAGGTCCTCACCCCCGGCACCAACAAGTAACACCGGCCTCGGCCTCGTGAACGAGGGGTTCCCCCGCTGCACTGAACGCAGCGGGGGAACCCCCGTTCACGCATGACCAGGCCTCGTGAGCGTTCCCGACGGCTATTAAGGGGAAAGCCAAATGTGGCGTGCCCCAGGGCAGCTGAGTGAGGGCCAGCTGGACCTTGTGAAGGGAGCCTTCACACAGTTCGACCTTGTGAAGGCTCCCTTCACACAGCCATACGTGGTGAAGGCTCCCTTCACACGCTTCGACTTGGGTGAAGGCTCCCTTCACACCAGGGTTTGGGTTACTTGTCATCTCGGGGTGCCGCCCCGGTGGTGGCGGGGCTTTCCCGATGGTGGGTGGCGATGAGCTGCTCGACGAAGACGGTTTGCTCCAGCACTTGCGCGCGCAGGTCGATGTCGTGCGGCAGCCACGGAATACGGCGCAGCGCGATGGCGCCGAGCGCTGCCAGCGCGACCCGGCAGGCCGCGTCGGATCCGCGCGCCGTTCGCGGGGCTTGGTAGAGGCAGTACGCGCCGAAGGCCCACAGCCTGCTCGCGGTGTCGATGTCGTTGTCCGCCGCGGCGTTCAACGCGTCCGCGAGTGCGGTGGTGGCCGCGCGGTTGATCGTCTCGGAGTCGGCGGGTGGTGCGCTGACGGCGTACATCGCGTTGCCGCCGGTCTCGGGTTCCCCTGTCTCGCCCCGTAAAGCCGCGCTGCGCCTGACCAGGTCGGCCACGTCCGCGGCGGCCGATCGCCTGAGCAGCGCACCGCCGGCGATGACGGACCCGTTGCCGAGTACGAGCTGATTGCGCAAGGTGTCCCGGCAGGATTCGGCCTCCGCGAAGCGGTTGACGGCGTAGCGGCCGAACAATCCCAGTGTGTGGTGGGCCGGAGTGGCGAGGCCGCCGAAGTAGGTGCCGGTCGGCGCGTGCCAGGTGGCGCCTTCCCTGGCCTTGCCGACGTACCCGATCCGCCGATACCTGGCCATGGTCAACGGCATGCGGTACCGCGGCAGCTCGGTCTCGCCCGACTGCTCGGCGACCCGGTAGCGCCAGGTGGTCGCGGCGTTGAGCGCGCCTTCGATCAGGCGCTCGGTCGCGGGCGCCGTCACGCCGAGCACCATGGCCGCGATGGTGCGCGCGGCGGCGGCCTGATAGCGGGCGAAGCCGCGGATCCCGGCCACGGCAACGGGATCGTTGGTGCGGATCGCGGTGGCGGGCGCCGGGAACACCGAGGCCGTGATCCCCGCCGCGAACGGGATGGCCATGGCATGCGGATGGGCCATGGCGAGATCCTGCTTTCACAGCGGACGAGTGTCCGGGAATGTTCTGGGTGTTATTCGGGCGGCTCTCGTCCTCTTCGGGAACGCGCGCATTTCACCCTAACCGCCCAGTGCGGCAAGAACGTTCCATGATCACAGTCGTCATCCGAACAGGTGACCGAAAATTCGCTCTGTGCGCTTTTTGTGCGGCTTTTGTGTGTGCATCCGGTGCGGGTTTTCAATTCTTCTGGAAAACGGGACCGCTCAGTCGGCCAGCACGGCGCGGACGCGGTCGCGGAGCCAGCGGTGGACGCGGTCGGCGTCGTTGCGGGGATGCCAGGCCATGCCGACGACGACCGGCGGGAGGTCGAGCGGGATCTCGATCGTGCGCAGGCCGAGCGCCTCGATCCACTCCGCGCCGATCCGGCACGCGGCGAGGCAGACGACGTCGGTGTCGCGGGCCAGGAACATCGAGGCGGAATAGGTGGGTACCACCGCGACCACGCGCCTGCTCAGGCCGAGGTCCTCGAGTCGGTCGTCGATCGGGCCTCGGGTGCGGCCGCGGCGGGACACCACGACGTGGTCGGCGTCGGCGAAGCGGCGGGCGGTGACCCGGCCCTTCGCCAGCGGGTGCGAGGCGCGCACGACGCCGCTCATGGTCGAGGTGCTCAGCGACTCGGTGAGTATCTCGGGGTCGGTGTGATCGATGACGCCGAGTTCGAGGTCGATCGTGCCCTCGCGCAAGGCGGGTGTGTCCTCCATGGACTCCGGGCGGAAGCGCAGCGTGATGCCCGGCGCGTGGCGGCGGAGGTCGGCGATCAGCGGGGCCGCCACCATCGACAGCAACGCGTCGCTGGTCTGGATCGCGAACGAGCGTTCCACTGTGGACGGATCAAGATCCTGCGGTGGAGCGAAAACCGCTCGCGCCCGCTCGACGAGTGCGCGCACCTCCGGCCGCAGCTCCTGTGCCCGCGGCGTTGGCACGAGCGTCCGGCCGGCGCGCACCAGGAGCGGGTCGTCGAGCACGCGGCGAAGCCGGGCCAGCGTCCGGCTCATCGCGGGCGCCGAGGTGTGCAACGCCTCGGCCGCGGCGGTGACACTGTTCTCGCGCAGCAACGCGTCCAGCGCGACCACCAGGTTCATGTCCAGCTCCATGCCGCCGATTATCACAGGCGCAACTACTCATTGCCAACGTTGCACTGGCGATAATCCGTGGTCGCTCCTAACTTCGAAGACATGACAACACTCGCCATTGCCTGCCAGCGCGACGCGACCCTCGTCTTCCTCGACACCGGCACCGGCGAACGCCTCGCCACCGTCGACATCGCGCCGGAGCCGCACGAAGCCTGCTTCGACGCCGAGCGCGGGCTCATCTACGTCAGCCACACGTACAAATCGGGCTGGTACTTCCAGAACTCCGGCCGCGCCAGCCTGATCAGCGTGATCGACGCCGAATCCCGCAAGCTGGTCGACACCATCGACATCGCGCCCGACCACGGCCCGCACGACCTCCAGTGGGACGCGGCCACCGACAACCTCTACGTCGCCGTCGAGTCCGGCGAAGGCCGCACCGGCGCGATCCTCATGATCGACCCCGCCACCCGCAAGGTCCTCGACCGCATCCCGGTCGACGCCGACGGGCCGCACTGGTTCGCCATCACCCCGGACAGCTCCCGGATCTACACGGCCAACAAGGAGACCCCGTTCGTCTCGGTGGTCGACCTGATCGCGGGCAAGATGACCGACCGCGTCGAGGTGCCGAGCACCGAAGGCATCGCGGCGCTGCCCGGCCGGGTCATCGTCGCGGGACCGGTCTTCCGCGCGGAGGAGCGCACCGAGGCGAACGGCCTGCGCGTGATCGACACGGACACCGACTTCGTGACCCAGGTCGTCGGAACCGACGAGCCGGTCACGGCCGTGCACGCCACGACGTCCGGCAAACTCCTGGTTTCCGAGGTGCCCGCTTCGGTCGGCCCGGAGGGGCTTGTCATGGGCGAGGGAATGCTGCGGATCTACGACGCCGACTCGCTCGAGTTGCTGAAGCGGGTGCCGATCGGGGCGGGCGCACTGAGCATCCGGTCGACGGCCGACGGTGCCTTCGCGTTTGTCGCGAACTCGGGTTCCGGCACCGTGACGGTGCTCGACATCGCCGCCATGGAGGTGGTGAACACCTTGGCCGCGGACGCGGGCGCCCACGGCATGGCCGTCATCGAATAAAGGGTCGTGAGTGGTATGGCCGGTTCTAACC
>NZ_JBHWEB010000201.1:0-10427 GCF_042734395.1 Amycolatopsis sp. NPDC059657
CGACACCACCAACACCGAGCCCGCCAATGCCACTACCAGCGACGGCACCAACAACCAGCACCCGATCACGAACTACAGCTGGAGTACTAACCGGCCGTACCACTCACGACCCCCGGGTGAACGGCTCCCGGTCCGGGACCGCGGGGCGTTATTCCTGGCCTATGACCTGGTCACAGCAGGTGTCTCCCGGCTGGTCACGATTCGCCGCGACGTCACCTGACTCGGGTTGTCGAGGCCATGCGGCTCTGCGACGATGCTTCCCCTGTCGCGACTAAGGAGCATTGTCATGGCTTCACGGCTCAACCCGTACATCGGTTTCGGCGGCAACGCGCGGGAGGCGATGGAGTTCTACAAGGAGGTCTTCGGCGGCACGCTGGTGCTGAACACCTTCGGCGACTTCGGTGACAAGGAAGCGCCCAACGCGAACAACATCATGCACGGCCAGCTCGAGACCGACGGCGGCTACACGATCATGGGCGCCGACACCGCGTCGGCCGGCGAGTACAAGCCGAGCGACACGATGTCCGTCAGCCTCAGTGGCGATGACGCGGACGAACTGCGCGGCTACTGGGAGAAGCTCTCGTCGGGCGGGACGATCACCGTGCCGATGGAGAAGCAGATGTGGGGCGACGAGTTCGGCATGTGCGCCGACCGCTTCGGCATCACCTGGATGGTCAACATCGTGGCCGCGCAGCAGGCGTGACCGCTGACCGGCGAGGGGCCTGATCTTGTTGGACACCAACGAGATCAGGCCCCTCCTTCAGCGAAAGAAGGACGTTCTCCACCTTTGGTGTAGGCGTGCCGGGTGAACCTGGCCACAGTGGCACGGACATGTGTGCGAACCACCCTTGTCACTCGTTCGGCGGTGTTTACATGACCACCCCGCCGGACGACGAAGGTGACACATGATCGGATTCGAAACTGACCTGCAGGACCTCAGGGATGCCAGCGGGCATCTCGGGGCCGCGGCCGACGCCGCCGCGCAGGCCCACGCCGGGGTGCGCAAGCTCGACATCCCGACTCCGCCGGAGAGCAGCGGGATCTTCGACATCGGCGCCATGATGCCGGTGTACAACGTCTTCGGGCGCTCGCTGGGCATGCCCGCGGTGTCGCAGGCCTTCGAGAAACACCGCGAGCAGATCCTCGACCTGATCGGGCAACTGCAGCAGAGCACCCGCGACACCAGCCACGCGCTGCTCACGGTCGCCGACATGTACGCGAAGGCCGAGGCCGACGCGCAGGCGAACCTGCACCGGGCCGCGCAGCGCTAGGGGGAGACGGATCATGGACGACGAGTATTTCGGCGCGCTCGACGAGGACGTGCAGACCCAGGGCTGGGGCAAGGACTCCCGCGAGGACCGGACCAAGCTCATGGAAGGCCTCGAAGGCGACATGCGCGAGGGCTGCGAGACGGCGCTGAACGCGCTGGAACGCCTGCGGTTCTCCGACATCATGTTCGGCGGCGACGAGTGGTACGACAAGGCGCAGAAGGACATCGTGGGTGTCTTCCACGAGTTCGACGACGCCGAGATCGAGAACGACGCCAAGGACAGCCTGCAGGGCATGATCAACGACCTCGACAAGGTCTGGCGCACGCTGCAGGACGACTCCAGGGCCGAGCTCGACCAGGCCGAGAAGCGGATGGAGTACTGGCGCGGCGAGGCGGCCAACACGGTGAAGGCCTACATCAAGGGCCTCGCGGACGCGTACACGCGGGTCGAGTCGAAGATCACCGTGCTCGAGGCCGACGTGGTCGCCGCACGCGAGGCGATCGCGTCGGCGCGTGAAGACCTCTGCACGCTCGCCAAGGCTTTCGACGAGCAGGCCGAGCAGTTCGTCAAGGATGCCAAAGAGGCCCATGACGCCAAGCTGTACAAGGTGTTCGCGGGTGCTTTCGCAGGCGCCATCGCCGGCCTGCTGACCGTCGCGACCGCCGGCGTGGCCGCGCCCGCGGGCGCCGCGATCTTCACCGCGGCCAACGGCGCGCTGGTCGCGGGCAACGCCGCCGGGTCGGCGATCGGCGCCGCGGTCGGGCTCATCGGTGAGCCGAGCGGCAAGAGCGGCATGGAGATGTACTCGAACTTCATGAAGAGCGTCGGCAAGATCCGCGACGCCGCAGCCGACGCGGCGGACACGCTCGCCGACCGCATCGGCAACGACATGAAGGACCTGCCGAGGATCCCGCCGCCCCCGGACGTCAGCCCCGGCGACAGCTTCGACCCGTCGAAGTTCGAGACCGACCGCACCTCGAAGGAGACCGAGAAGCGGGTCCGCGACTCGAACACCGACATCGCGCCGGACGGCAGGACGCACAGCGGGCCGATGGAACTGGGGACGCTGGACTAGATGACGGACAAGCGGAACCCCGCACCGCCGGCGAAGCCGGATCGCGCGGCCATGGTGGCCGCGCTTTCCGCGCTCTCCGTGGACTCGGCGTCCCCCGGCGGCGCGGTCGCCGTCTCGGTCAACACCGACGGGGTGATGACGAGCCTGCGGCTTTCGGACGCGGTCCGGTGGATGTCGCCGGACGAGATCGCGAACCTCGTGGTGCGCACCTACGTTGACGCGCAACGGAAATCGGCCGAGCGCACCGCCGAGCTGATGCGCCCGCTCGGCAACGCCGGGTACCTGGCGGACCGCCTGCGCTGGCGCCTGCAGTTCGAGCCCACGCCACAGGCGGCGGAGCGTCCCGAGCCGGTGCGCGCCGACAAGGCGGGAGCGATACTCAAGGACCGCTCCGACGAGAGCCCGCGGCCGGTGAACGCCGCGCCCGAGACGGACGAGGAGTGGTACGGCAAGGGTGTGCGTTTCGACCCGGCGTGGTGACCGGTTGGTGCCGATTCGATATCCGTAGGTAACCACCGGGCCCGTTCCCACGACTTCTTCACACGAGGGTGTGAAAGGGTGACGGCGATGAACTCTTCACGGGATTCGGACGAGGGCGCGGGCTGGTACAGCCCCGAGCCCGGCAAGTGGAAGGCCGATGTTCCGCCAGGCGCGAAGCCGAATTCGTGGCTGCGGCCGAAGACGTTGTGGCAGTCACGCAACGACATCATCGCCAAGTGGATCGACCCGGTCGACCAGGCACGTAAGCGCTGGGTCGAGCTCGCCAAGCCGACCGGCGGCGACTTCGTCGTCGACCGCGGCAAGGACACGGAGTTCTCGATGCTGGTCGTCGGTGACACCGGCGAGGGCGACGATTCGCAGTACGCCGTCGTACCGGCATTGCGCGCCCAGCCGGATGTCGACTTCGCCGTGATCTGCAGCGATGTCATTTATCCGACCGGCGACCTCGGCGATTACCACTACAAGTTCTTTCACCCGTACCGCGAGCTGGACTGGCCGTTCTACGCCATTCCCGGCAATCACGACTGGTACGACGGGCTGCGCGGGTTCATGCGCGTCTTCTGCGGCCTGGAGGACGCGGACCAGAAGCTCGATTTCGGCTCGGGCCCGCGCGCCTGGTTCGCCAGGAAGCTGTGGCGGCGCAACGGCAAGGTGACCGCCGAGCAGCTCGAAGAAGCCCGGCAGCTGAGGTCGAAGCCGCGCCAGACGAGCAGGCAGCCCGCGCCGTACTTCGCGATCGACAAGGGCCCGGTCCGGTTCGTCTGCATCGACACCGGCATCTGCGGCCTGATCGACGACGAGCAGCGCGCCTGGCTCGAGCGGGTGTCGCTGGAGAACGACCGCCCCAAGATCCTGCTCACCGGCAAGCCGATCTACGTCAACGGCAAGTACCGGCCCGGCGGCGTCGACGACATCGTGCGGAACCCCAAGGCGAACTACGTGCTCGCGATCGGCGGCGACACCCACAACTACCAGCGGTATCCGGTGCGGGTCGGCGATCGCGTGATCCAGTACGTGGTCAGCGGCGGCGGTGGCGCCTACCTGCACGCCACCCACTGGATCCCCGAGGTCGACGTCGCGGGCGTGACCGAGGCGGAGTTCAAGTGCTATCCGCTGCGCCGTGACTCGCTCGCCCGGTTCTCGCAGATCATCGACCGCAAGCTGCTGTTCGGCCTCGGCCTCGCGACGGTCGAGCCAGGTCAGGCGGCCGCGTACTTCGAACGGCACCGCGGCATCAACGCGCAGGCGGGACGTGAGAGCGACGCGAAGCTGCGCGGTTCCCAGCGGCTGAAGGCGCTGGCGCTGGGCCGGATCCGGTTCGGGCATCTCTTCCACCGCTACGGTTCGGAGCTCTTCGACTTCAACGAACCGCCGATGTTCAAGCACTTCCTGCGCCTGGACGTCCGCGCGGACGGCCTGACCCTGCACTGCGTCGGCGTGACCGGCAGCGCGGACACCGAGGGCACGCCGAGCATCGAAGACAAGGTCGACGTCAAGTGGTCGTGAGTGTTTTGACCGGTTAGAACCGGCCGTACCACTCACGACGCTTGAGCTGCGGGAATGACCTCGATGACCTCGTCGGCGATGACGGCCGCCGTCTCCAGATAGCGGTGGGCCAGTACCTGGAACACCTTCTCGGCGTGGATGGCAGGCCAGTCCGGGGTCAGCAGTTCGGCGGGCAGGTGGGGATCTTGGCGGACGAGCTGCAGCCAGTCCGAATGAAGGATGAGCTGCCGGGCGAGGTCGTCGGGCAACTCCGGTAGCGGGTGTTCGGTGTCCCAGCGTGCGATGAAGCTGCGGTAGCGCTCGGCGATGGTCTCGGTGTCGAACACGCGGTGCACGAGGTCGGCTGAGTCGGTCGGCTTCGCGTGCTGGGCGGTGAAGACGGTGACGTTGTCGCTGAGTTCGAGCCGGTCGGCGATGGCGGCGGCGTCGCGGATGCCCGGCGCGATCCACAAGCCGTTCTGCAGCAGGCCGAACCCGGCCCAGATCAGCTGGGAGCGGAGGTCGTGGCGGTCGCCGCGGCGGGTGTCGGGCAGTGAGAAGCCGACCAGAGTCCAGTTGCCGTCCCAGTCCCGGTTGACCGCGCCGGTCTGCCAGACCCGCCGTTCGCCGTCGCGCAGCACCCCGGTGGCGTGCGTGGTGAGTCCGAAGTAGACACGACGGCCCTGCTTGTGCCGTTCCAGCAGGCCGCGGCTGACCATCCGGGTCAGCGTCGACCGCACGGCCTCCTCCGAAACGCCGACCCGCGCGAAGACGTCGATCACGCTTCCCGAGTACACGGCCGTGTCGCGCCCGAGCAGGTACAGGCCGAGGAAGTTGAGCATCAGGGACTGCGGCCTCGCCGAAGCGGTGTCGTCGTGCGTCACACGGGCAGCCTAACCGCTCCCAGTGATGTTGGGCAGAGTCTGGACGTTCGTCACAAAAGTGCCGTATGTTGGGCGGCACGCGAACGGAAGGACACCTCATGGACTTGACGGGCAGGGTCGCCATCGTCACCGGGAGCGGCAGGGGGCTGGGGCGGGCGTACGCGCAGGCGCTCGCCAGGTCGGGCGCCGCGGTCGTGGTCAACGACGTGGACGCCGAAGCCGCCGCGCAGGTCGTCAAGGACATCGCCGAGTCCGGCGGGCGCGCGGTGGCCGTCGCCGCGCCGGTCGGCTCGGCCGAGACGGCGGATCGCCTGGTCGGCGCGGCCGTCGACGAGTTCGGCAGGCTCGACGTGCTGGTCACCAACGCGGGCATCCTGCGTGACAAGGTGCTGTGGAAGATGTCGGACGACGAGTTCGACGCGGTGATCGATGTGCACCTGCGTGGCACTTTCACCTGTGCCCGCGCCGCCGCGGTCCGCCTGCGTGAGCAGGGGACCGGCGGCACTCTCATCCTGATCTCCTCGCCCGCCGGTCAGCGCGGCAACTTCGGGCAGACGAACTACGCCGCCGCCAAGGCTGGCATCGTCGCGATGGCACGCACCTGGGCGCTGGAGCTGGCACGCGCGGAGATCACGGTCAACGCCGTCGTCCCCGTCGCCGCGACCGAGATGACCAAGACGATCCCGGCTTTCGCGGCGCATATCGAGGAAGCCGAGCGAACGGGCGGTCCGCTACCGGACTGGTTGCGCAAGGACGAGGGGCTCGGGACGGCCGAGGACGTCGCGTCGCTCATCGTCTACCTCGCCTCCGACGCCGCGCGAAGTGTCACCGGGCAAGCGATCGGCATCGGCGGTGACCGGCTCGCGCTCTGGTCGCATCCGCAGGAGAAAGCGGTCTCGTTCGCCGAGGGTGGCTGGTCGGCCGACTCGATCGCGGCCTCGTGGCACGCCGGCGTCGGCGCCGCTCCGGAAACCTATGGCATCCAGGCAGGGCGGGCATGAATCTCGACGAACTGGTCGCGATCGACGTGCACACCCACGTCGAGATCTCGAAGGACGGGCACGGCTCGCTGAGCCCGGAACTCCTTGGCGCGTCGGAAAAGTACTTCAGCGCGCAGGGGCACCGGCAGCCGACGATCGCCGAAACGGCCGAGTACTACCGCTCGCGGAAGATGGCGGCGGTGACGTTCACCGTGGACGCCGAGCACGCCACCGGGCATCCGCGGATCGCCAACGAAGAGATCGCCGAGACCTGCGCGGAGTACGCCGATGTGCTCATCCCGTTCGCGAGCGTCGACCCGTGGAAAGGCAAGGCGGGCGTTCGCGAGGCGCGGCGGCTCGTCGAGGACTACGGCATGCGCGGGTTCAAATTCCACCCGAGTGTGCAGGGCTTCGCGCCCAACGACCCGATGGCGTACCCGTTGTACGAGGTCATCGAGGAACTCGGCGTGCCCGCGTTGTTCCACACCGGACAGACGGGCATCGGTGCCGGTGTGCCGGGCGGCGGCGGTATCCGGCTCAAGTACTCGAACCCGATGCTCGTCGACGACGTCGCCGTCGACTTCCCCGAGCTGCGGATCATCCTCGCGCACCCGTCCTTCCCTTGGCAGGACGAAGCGTTGGCCGTCGCGACGCACAAGCCGTATGTCTACATCGACCTGTCCGGCTGGTCGCCGAAGTACTTCCCGCCGCAACTCGTCCGCTACGCGAACTCGTTGCTGCAGGACAAGGTGCTGTTCGGTTCCGACTATCCGGTGATCACCCCGGACCGCTGGCTCGCCGACTTCGAGAAGCTGGAGATCAAGCCCTCGGTCCGGCCCAAGATCCTCAAGCACAACGCGGCGGCACTGCTCGCACTCGACAAGCTGGAGCGGCCATGATCGCCGACGGGCTCGACGAAATCACCGCGCTGGCAGGGCGGGACCTCGGCCACACCGGCTGGCTGGAGATCACGCAGGACCGGATCACCACCTTCGCCGACGCGACGGACGACCACCAATGGATCCACGTCGACCCGGTCAAGGCCGCGGCGGGCCCGTTCGGCGCGACCGTCGCGCACGGGTATCTGACGCTCTCGCTGCTGATCCCGCTGTTCAACGAGCTGCTGGAGATCCGGGGCGTGCGGATGAGCGTCAACTACGGGCTGGAGAAGGTGCGCTTTCCCAGCCCGGTGCCGGTCGGCAGCAAGATCAGGCTGACAGGCACGGTCGTTTCGGTCGACGCGGTGAGCGGCGGCGGAGTCCAGATGGTGCTCGATTTCACCGTCGAGATCGACGGTGGGGAGAAGCCGGCGTGCGTCGCGCGCGCCGTGTACCGGCATTACGCCTGAATGCGAGTGTGGCCGATGAACGTCCAACTCCGCCGTGCGGTCGCGTCGAGCTTCCTCGGCAGCGTGATCGAGTACTACGACTTCCTGCTCTACGCCACCGCTTCGGCCGTGGTGTTCAACAAGGTCTTCTTCTCCTCGCTCGACCCGCTCGTGGCCACGGTCGCCAGCTTCGGGACCTTCGCCACCGGCTATCTCGCCCGTCCGCTCGGCGGTGTCCTTTTCGGACACTTCGGGGATCTGCTGGGGCGTAAGCGGATGCTCATGCTCACCATGACCTTGATGGGTGTGTCGAGCTTCCTGATCGGCGTGCTGCCGACGTACGCGCAGATCGGCGGCTGGGCGCCGGTCGGTCTCGTGGTGCTGCGGGTGGTGCAGGGCATCTCGGTCGGCGGCGAGTGGGGTGGCGCGGTCTTGATGTCCGCCGAGCACGCCACGTCGCGGCGCGGGCTGTGGGCGAGCTTCACCAACGCCGGTGCGCCGTGCGGGATGCTGCTGTCGACCGCGGCCATGACCGCGACCGCCTCGATCGTGGGTGAGCGCGCGTTCCTCGACTGGGGCTGGCGGGTGCCGTTCCTGCTGAGCGTCGCGCTGCTCGGCGTCGGGCTGTTCGTCCGGATGAAGGTCGAGGAGACCCCGGCTTTCCAAGCGGTGGAACAGGATCGGCGGCGGCTGCCGCTCGTCGAGGTGCTGCGGAACCACCCCAAGGTGCTGCTGCTCGGTGTCGGGGTCGGGCTGGCCGCGTTCGTCGCGCAGTCGACGCTGACGACTTTCGTGCTGGCGTACGGGGTGCAGGCCGGGCATCCGAGGCAGACCGTGCTCAACGCGTTGACGATCTCGTCCGCCTGCGCGGTCGTGGGCATCATCGGCTGGTCGGCACTGAGCGACCGGTTCGGCAGGCGGCCGATCGTGCTGCTCGGCGCTGTCGCGATGGCGGTGTTCGGGTTCGCGCTGTTCCCGATGGTGGACGCGCGGAGCACGCCGTTGCTGGTGCTCGCGCTGGTGCTGGGCCAGGGCGTGATCCATCCGATGATGTACGGGCCGCTGGCCGCGCTCTACACGGAGTTGTTCAGCACGGCGAACCGGTACACCGGCGCTTCGCTCGGGTATCAGCTCGCCGGGCTCGGCGCGGGCTTCGCCCCGCTGCTGTTCGCCGAGCTGCGGCGCGGCACCGGCGGCACGGCGGCGGTTTCGTACAGCCTCGCCGCGTTCTGCCTGCTCACCGTGCTGTGCGTGCTGGCGCTCAAGGAAACCAGCGGACGTGACCTCATGCCGGGGAAGGAGGCCGGCCTTGCGGAACATGGGACTCGGTAGCTGGCCGGCGCGGCGCGCGCGGATGTCGCCGGAGCGCACCGCGATGGTCTACTCGGGACAGTCGACGACCTATGCCGAACTGGCGGCTCGGGTTACCCGGCTTGCTTGGCAGCTCAGGAAAGCGGGGGTGGACCCGGGTGACCGGGTCGCCTATCTGGGGCCGAACCATCCGGCGTTCGTGGAGACGATGTTCGCCACCCACGTACTCGGCGGCGTGTTCGTGCCGCTGAACTTCCGGCTCACCGAGTCCGAAGTGGACCACATGCTCACCGGCTCCGGTGCGAAGCTGCTGGTCTCCGATCGCGAGTTCTCGTGCCCCACGATCCCGCTCGACGACTACGAAGACTGGGTGGCCGCGGGTTCGCCCGAGCCGATCGACGAACCGGTCGCCCTGGACGATCTCGCGCTGATCCTGTACACCTCGGGGACCACCGGCCGTCCCAAGGGCGCGATGCTCAGTCACGCCAACCTGCTGTGGAACACCGTCAACCTGCTGGCCGGGGTCGACGTCGCGAGCGACGAGGTCGCACTCGTGTCCGCGCCGCTGTTCCATGTCGCGGCGTTGACCCAGACGCTGCTGCCGACTGTCCTCAAAGGAGGCACGGCCGTGCTCACCGCTTCGTGGTACGTCGAGACCTGCTTCGATCTCATCGCGGAGCACCGGATTACCTGGATGTTCGGGGTGACCACGATGTACGCGGCGCTCGCACACTCACCGCGCTGGGCGACCGCGGACCTGACGTCGCTGCGCCGGTTGCTCTGCGGTGGCGCGGCCGTCCCGGAGAGCCTGATCCGGGAGTACCAGGACCGAGGATTGGTCTTCTGCCAAGGCTATGGCCTCACCGAGACCGCGCCGGGCGCGACTTTCCTGGAGGCGGCCGACAGCGTCCGCAAGGCCGGCTCGGCCGGAGTGCCGGTGTTCTTCGGCGACATCCGGATCATCCGCGCCGACGGCGGCGAAGCCGCGCCGGGCGAGCCGGGGGAGGTGCTGGTCCAAGGACCCAACGTCACGCCGGGCTATTGGCACGACCCGCAAGCCACCGCGTCCGCGCTGGCCGACGGCTGGTTCCACACCGGCGACGTCGCGAAACTCGACGACGAGGGCCACCTGTACATCGTCGACCGCCTCAAGGACATGTTCATCTCCGGCGGGGAGAACGTCTACCCGGCAGAGGTGGAAAAGGCGGCGGCCGGTCATCCTTCGGTGGAGGAGGTCGCGGTGGTCGGCGTGCCCGACGAGAAGTGGGGCGAGGTCGGGCGCGCGTTCGTGCGTTGCAGGCCCGGCGCCACGCTCACCCGCGACGAGCTGCGGTCCTACCTGCTCGGCAGACTCGCGAAGTACAAGATCCCGGTGCATGTGGACGTCGTGGACCAGTTGCCGCGCACCGGCTCCGGCAAAGTGCTGAAGTCGGCCTTACGACACCGCTGACCCGAGTCCCCAGCGCCGGTCCGCGTGAACGCCACTTTCACAACGCTGAACCTGGATCCACCGGTTGTTTTCTGGTGATCGTTTTCGTGGTTGCTGATCTTGTGGTGGTTGTGCGGGCAGGGGAATGTGGCCGGCGTTGCATC
>NZ_JBHWEB010000202.1:0-10400 GCF_042734395.1 Amycolatopsis sp. NPDC059657
GCTCGTCATACGACGGACGCACATCCCCGGTCACGTGGTGATCATCGCAGCACCACGATCACCACGTGACAGAGACCTGACTAGTTACCCGGCCGTACCACTCACGACCCCAAGGCGGCGCTCAGTGGATGATCGGCGGTGGCCAGCTGAGCATTTGCCACTTCTGCCAGTCGACGTTCAGGCAGTCCATCTGGCGCAGGTCCGAAGGCGCGACCCGGTTGCCGCCCTCGACACTCAGGCACTTCCCGCTGTGCTGAGGACGCAGTTCGGGGCTTTGGAAGGGTCCGCGATAGAAGGTCTGCCAACGCTGATTCGGTGTTCCCGCACAAGGTTGCTGCACGATGTCCTCATTGGACGCCGCGCCGCCGCCCAGCACCGTCAGGCACTGGTCGGACCCGGCGGACTGGTACGAGTACCAGCCGCCGCCGTGGTCGATGGTGCGCCAGGTCTGGGCACGGGTGTCGTCGCAGACCTCGTAGCCGACGTAGGCGCCGGGATCCTTGCTGCCCCACAACGGGACGAGGCAGCCCTTGCCGATCGTGATCGAGTGCAGGTAGTCGTCCGCCGCGTGCGCCGGTGTGACGGTGGCCGCCGTGAGCAGGCCCGCGGCGAGCACGGCTTGGATGAGTCTCTTCATTGCCTTACCCCTGAAGTGTCTTGAGCTTTTGCTTGGCGGCGGCGAGCTGGGCCGCGTACGTGGCCGGGTCGGTCTCGGCGAGACGGGTGTAGATGTCCACCGCTTCCTTGGCCATCGCGATCGCGTCCTCGTGCTTTCCGCCTGCCTCGGCGAAATCGATGGCCGGGTACATCAGCCATTGGCCGAGGATCGCGCTGTACGCCGGTCCGGACGGGGCGATCAGGCGTGCCTGCTTGATCCCGTCGAGAACCCTGGTCAGGCCGAGCGGGCGATCACCCTTCGTCCAGGTCCGGATGCCCTGCCAGATGGTCGCGTCGGCCATGTTGATCTTGTGCTGGAGGTTGCCCGGTTCCTGCTGGATCAGCTTCTGATACGTGGTGATCGCCTCGCCGAGCAGCGCGATCGACTCGTCGAACCGGCCCGTGTCCGCGAGATACCCGCTGACCGGCCAGCGAACCCACTGCGCGAACGCGGACGCCCCGCCGGGGCCCGTCGAGACGAGGGTGCGGGCGAGGTTGATGCCTTCGACCGCGCGGTCCCGTCCCTTTTCCTTGTCGCCCTTGTTGGTCATCCGGACGCCCTGCCAGATCATCGCGTCGGCCTGGTTGACCTTGTACTGGACGTTCGCCGGTTCCTGGCGGACCAGGTTCTGGTAGACCGTGATCGCCTCGCCGAGCAGTGCGATCGACTCGTCGTGCCTGCCCGTGTCGGCGAGATACTGGCTGACCGGCCAGCGAGCCCACTGGGCGAACGCGGACGCCGGGCCGGGTCCCTTCGGGATCAGGGTGCGGGCGAGATTGATGCCGTCGACCGCGCGGTCGCGGCCCTTCTCCGTGTCGCCCTTGTTGGTCATGCGGACGCCCTGCCAGATCGTCACATCGGCCTCGTTGACCTGGTGCTGGACGTTCTGCGGCTCCCGCTCCTCCAGCTGCCGGTACAGCGCGATGGCCTCGCCCAGCAGTGCGATCGACTCGTCATGCCGCCCCGTGTCCGCGAGGAACGGGCTGACCGGCCACCGGATCCACGCGGCCTCGACCGCACCGTAGGCGGGGTTCTCCGCGGTGAGCCGGCGGGCGATCGCGAGTGCCTCCATGGCCTTCGCCACGGCGCCTTCGCGGTTCGAGGCGTTCCACAGCTTCCCCGCGTCGGCGATCAGCGCTTCGCCCACCCGCTGCCGCGCGTCGGCGGAGAGCTGGTTGATCGCGGCCGGTGCGCTCCACGTGATGCCGTCGGCGCTCGTGGAGACGTTGACGCGCCGGTTGTCGAGCGCGTCGCGCCAGATCGCCGCGAGCTGCCCGCCGGCCACGCCGAGCGAGGGCGCGCCGATGGCGTGCGCGCCGGCGTGCACCGGACGTGGTGCCGCCCAGCCGGAACCGTCGGCGGTGTCGCTGACGGAAAGCCCGTCGTTCGCTCCGTTGCGCCAGACGGCGAACACCTTGCCGTTGAAGACGACCGGGCTCGGCCCGCCGTCCGCGGTGGCGCCCGCGAGCACGGACTGGTCGGTCCACTCCAGCCCGTTGGTGCTGGTCGCGTAGAACATCCGCTGGTCGGCCTCGTACCCCTTCCACAGCTGGATCAGCTTGCCGCCCAGCGCGGTCACGCCCGGCGCGGCGCTGGTGCCGCCGTTGTTGGTGGCTTGCACCGGCCGCTTCCAGTTCTTGGCGTCATAGCTGGACGTGACGTACTTCGCCCCGTCCGCGCCCGCGCCGCGGAAGACGAGCTGCAGCTTGTCGTTCAGCACCGTCAGGCTGATGCCCGCCGAGCCCACGGTGATCGGGACCAGCCGCGACGGCGGCGTCCACGTCTTGCCGTCCGTGCTGGTGGACATCGCCAGCGTGCGGTCGTTGTTGCCGTCGGACCACGAGAACGGCCCGCTGCGCCAGACCGCGACCAGCTTGTCCTTGAACACCACGATCGCGGGCGCGTCACTGGAGTTGTGCGGCCCGGCGACCGTCACCGGCGGCCACCACTGCTTACCGTCCACACTGGACGCGACCAGCACTTCATTGCGCTTTCCCTGCCAGGCAAGAAAATGTGTCTGACCGAGCGTCGCGCGCGACGCGCCGCCGAGCGCGCCGACCGTCTCACCCAGCGAACCAGGCGGGGCCGGTGCCGGACCGCCCGGCGACTCGACCGGGAACTCCGGGTGGGTCGCCTTGGCTTCGATCCGCAGCGCGCGCATGAGCGCGGTGGTCGTCTGCGGGTCCTGCGCGGCGGGGTTGTGCGTCAGGTCGGTCGAGTAGAACTCGATGCGCTCGCCGAACGCGGAGCGGCGCAGCCCGGCGACGGTCGCCAGGCACCTCGCCACCGGGTCCGCCGTCTTGACCTCGGCCGGTGCCGCCGCGCAGCCAGGCGCTTCGGCCTTGCTGAACACGACCTGGTCGGCCATGGCGTCCTTCTTGGCGTCCAGGTTCTGTGCCGCCTTGGCGAACAGCACGGTCAACGGGCTCGCGTCGCCGATGATCTTGCTGGTGTTCAGCGAGGACGGGAGTGACCTGGTGCCGTACAACAGCTCACGCAACCGCGCGTCGGTCTGCAACGCCGTCGGGAACGCGATCTCCGAGAAGGCACGCACCAGCCGGACGTTGGTGTCGATGGCCTTCGCCGAGGCCAGCTTGCCGTCGTTGAGCTGGCTCGCGACGAGCCGGTAGTAGGCGGCACGGCGCTCGATCAGCTGACGGTCGAGGAAGGGGTTGAGCCAGTCGTCGCCCCAAGCGGACATCGTGCTGACGGGCGAGTACGCGACCTTCGCCACCCGCTTCGCCAGCTCGTCCGGATGCAGGCTGCACCCGATCCAGCTGTCGTCGGCCCAGAACGGCTTCGTCCACGGCTCGTCGTCCGGGGGATTGCCGGGGTAGTGGCAGACCTCGACCTCGGCTTTGCCAGTGGCCGAGGCGACGTAGGTCGGGTTCTGGCCGGGAAGCTGGGTCCAGATCTGGAATTCGACGTGGAGTTCCGACATCTTGTGCGACTCGTCGGTCGTCGACTTCGTGCACCCCGGCGCCGGATCGGTGGTGAACTGGCACGGGATCCTGATCGGCTTGTCACGCGTCATCTGATACGTCCAGTCCCTGCGGCTGCGCACGTCCGACCAGCAGGTGGTCAGTTTGATGGCGGGGTTGAGCTGTTTCAGCAACCGCACTGTGGCAGGCAGGTTGTCGCTTGTCACGAATCCCGGCATCTGATTGATGATCTGGTCCGGCTTGCTCGCGAAACAGTTCTCGACCCGCGCGGTGTCGTCCTTCATGACGCCGTCGACGTGCTGGTTACGGTCGCCCCACAGGCTGAACTGCCGGTCGGCCGTCATCACCGCGCTGTCCTTCTCCAGCCGGATCAGGTCGTTGGCGAAGTCGGCGACCTTGGCCGCGTTGTCCGCCTGCAGGCCGCTGAACAGCGAGTTGGTCGCGACCCAGTCACCGGTGGCAGGCCTGGTGCGCGGCTGGTTGAACCGGCGTGCCGCGCCGACGAGGTCGCCGCCCGCCTCGAGCATGTCGTTGACCCGCGCGACGGTCTTCTTGTCGTTGATCGTGACGAGTGGCTCCTTCGCCGCCAGCGGCCCGTTCTGGTCCATCAGCAGCGCGTAGGCGCGCGCGGCCGCGGCGAACATCTCGGCGTTCGGCGTGCCTTCGGCGGGATAGTCCTGCAGGTACTGCGCCCCGAAGCGGGTCGAGGCGTACTTGGCCAGGTAGTTCACCGAGGAGGCGGAGCTGTTGGTCGTCAGGATGTCGTCAGGGGCGGAGTCGGTCGCCTGGCGCATGAACACCTTGCTCCTGGCGAGCGTGTCACCGGCGGAGGAGAACTTCTCCGCGGCGTCCTTGTAGTTGTCGCCTGCCCCCTCGTACGCGGGAATCGGGCGCCCTTCGCGCGTGGCGTAGTCGATGTACTTCTTGACGAACTCCTTGAACGGCAACGCCGAAGCGTCCTCGAGCGAGTCGAGGATCTGCCGGTGGTTGCTCTGCATGGTCGCCGCGAGGCCGAGCAGTTCGCCGTGCAGCGCCTGGATCTCGGCCGTCAGCTCGAAGTTCGACTGGCCGATCGCGACCAGCACCTGATTGAACTTCACCATCATGTCGCCGTAGATCTTGTTCAGCGCGGCGTCGATCTGGTCGAAGCGGACGTTGACCTGTTTCTGGAACTGGGTCAGGAAGTCCTTGAGCTGGGTGAAACTCTCCCGCATCTCCTTGTGCATCGCCTGGATGGCCTGCAGCTCCGGGCTCGGCCCGCCGCCACCGCTGCCGAGCAGCGCGACCAGCGTGACCACCAGTCCGACGACCGCGCCGATGATCGTGCCGATCACCGGGACCACCGAGCCGATCGTCGCGCCGGCCCCGATGGCGGTCAGCGCGCTGATCGCGGTGATCAGCGGCACGACGTTCTTGCCGATCGCGTACAGCGTCTCGGCGAACTTCACGATGTCCTTGGAGTACCGCGAGTTCAGGATCTTGGCGATGGTCGCGATGGCCATCAGGCCACCCTTGAGCTTGTCGAGGTAGCCGTCGAACTCCTTGGCCCGCTCCAAGAACTCCTTCTGGGCCTGTTCGTCGGACTTGATGATCTCGCCGGTGACCGGGTCGACGTACTTCTTGACCCATTCCATCGCCTGGCCCAGCGGGGTGTTCGGCGAGTTGGGGTCGCCCAGCACCTTGAGCAGCGGTTTGATCTGCTTGGTCAGCGCGTCCAGGCCCTGCTTGGTGCCCTGCTTGAAGGCCTCCTGGATGGCGTCGACGTCGATGACCTTCTTGATCTGCGGGAGCTTCTTCAGATCGTCGACCGGCGCGACCGGGTCGACCGGCGCCGCGTCGGCCGTGGTGGCCGCGCCCATCCTGGTCTTCCAGGTGCTGTTCAGCGTGCCGTCACGGCCAGCCGCCTCACGCAGCGCCGCCCAGATGCGGGGGCCGATCTCCGAGGTGGTCGCGCTGAACTGCTGCAGCACACCGCGCAGCGTGTCCGGGTCGCTGGTCGACTTGAGGTCGCGTGCGGTCAGCGCGCCGACCAGGCCCTTGAGCTGGGCGCCGCCCTTGTCGACCTCGGGGACGGAATACAGCGCCTCCACCGAGCGGCCGAACACGTCGGGCACCGGGTCCCGCTCACTGGCGGGCGCGATCGCGGCGCCGACCACCTGCTCCACGGCCGCCGCGTGCTTGTCGAGCGAGGCGGCGGACGCCGCCGGGTTCTTCGCGCGCCAGTCCAGCAGTTCGGCGCTGAGGATCATGTTGCGCTCGTAGAGACGGCCGGGGTCCTTCAACTGGACCGCGGCGCTGAACAACGCGTTCGACAACTGCTCGGGCGGGATGCCGGGATCGGCGGCCACCGCCTCCGGCACGGCGACGAGGCCGGTCAGCACGGCCGCCGCCATGAACGGCGCGACCACACGCCTGGCGAATGCGTTCCCTCTCATGAGCGTCCCTCGTGTCCGGTCGCACGTTCCATCACAAAAGCCCCTCGCTCGGATTAGACGGGTCAAGATCAAACCCGGGCGGGAGTCTGCCCAGCGGCCGAGCCGCGCGCCAGAGCCTTTCGTCGTCGTCCCATCGAGAGATTTCGCTTGTGACCAGCCAAAAAGAGTCAGATCACACGCGCGACCATGCCCGCAGAACTGCCCCAACGGGCACCCCGTCGATCTTGTGGCCGACGGGCCGTGCCCGGATACCCGCCCTTTCCGGCCTCGCCGCGCCGGGCGTCCGTCACGCAGGCTCAGCGTGATCATGTTCACCGACCAGAAGGATGCGTTCATGCGCAGCGTCAAAGGAATCGCTCTCGCCGCCGTGGTGGCCGCGGGACTGGTGGCCATGCCCGGCGCCGAGGCCATCGCCGCGGACGGGCCCGCCATCAGGGCGAGCGACATCAGGTTCCACACGAATGACGACGACAAGGACTACGACACCAACGTCCGCATCGACGTCGTCGACCGCTACGGCACTGTCGCCGCGCACCTCGAAGGCGTGCTCGGGCTGTTCAAGGACAACACCGACAACGGCCCGTTCTCGCTGACCGTCCAGAACCCGTCGGCGACCAAGGAGACCGTCCGCGGCGGCACGCTCAAGATCCACCTGGACACCGTCGGCCGCGACGAGTGGCGGTTCAACCTCAACCTGATCGTCCGGTTCGAGGACAACTCGACGCTGGGCTCCAGGGTCAACGGCATCCGGATGAGCCACAAGATCCCGGACGGCACCTGGGGCATCGGCTGATCCAGCCAGGGGTGGTGTCCCGGTCCGTCACCGGTGGCCGGGACACCACCCTCATGGCACCGCGCGTGGCCCTTTGCTCAGCGGGAACCGGGTTCGGTGATTCCCAGCTCGGCCGCCAGCCTGGACGCGGCGACCCTGATGCCGGGCGCGTCATATCTGGCGCATTCGGCCAGCGCGCGCACCCGGTATTCCCTGGCCCGCGCCGCCGCATCGTCCTTGTCCGCCAGTTCGGCGAGCAGCACCAGTATCTCGATCCTGATCTCCGGCCAGCGCGCTTCCTCCAATGTGGACACCAGCTGCGCGTCGGCTCCCGCGTGATCACCCGCGAGGATGAGCGCCTTGCCCCTGGTGAACCGCACGCGCGCCAGGCCGGCGTCCACCCCGTACCTGGTGAAGAGCTCCTCGGCCTCGTCCAGCAGTTCCAGCGCCGCCGCCACATCGCCGACGGCGGCCAGCGTGTCCGCGGAGCGGATCAGCACCAGGCCGAGGCCCAGTAGCTCGTCTTCGCCCAGCATGCCCGCTGACGCCCGGAAGTAGGCCAGGCTCGCCTCGTTCACGGTGACCGCCTCGGCGAACTCGCCCGCCGCGTGCAGCATCACGCCCAGCATCGACATGGCCAGATGACTGCCGACCTGGTTGCCCGCGCTCTCGAACAGGGCGACCGAACGCTTCGCGATGGCGATCGCCTCGGCGGGTGAGCCCAGCCGCAGCTCGATGCTCGCGCGGCAGTACCGGGACCACGCCTCGGCAACGCGGTCGCCTGCCTCGGCCGCCGCCCGCACCGCGAGCTCGTTGACCTCCAGCGCCGCTTTCGGCTCCTCGCACAGCGCGTACCGCACCCAGGCCAGGCAGTTCAGCTGCTCGGCGGTGGCCGTGGCGTCGCCGAGCGCCCGCGCGGCCGCCACCCCGGCCTCGAACACGCCACGCCACAGGTCGCCGACCCCGTTCAGGTACGAGTACCAGTACATGCCGGTGGCCAGGTCGAGCACCTTCCGATGCTCGGCACGCGCGACGGCGGCCATGAGCGCGCCATGCCAGTTGAGCTGCTCGTCCACCAGCCACCGTTTCGCGGCCGCCCGGTCCGGCACCGGATCGGGCTCGACCGGGGCGGACGTGCCCGCGCGCTCGGGGTCGAAGAACAGCCCGGCCTTGGTGGCGACCGCGACCAGCCAGTCCCGGATCCGCTCACCGGCCGCCTCGGCCGCTTCGGGCGGCTCGTCGAGGTCCAGGCGTTCTCTGGCGAACACGCGCAGCAGGTCATGGCAGGTGTAGCGGCCGGACGCGCCGAGGTCGCTGAGCAGGCTCGCGTCGACGAGTTCCTCCAGCGCCGCCTCCACCCGCGCGGCGGTCTCCCCGGTCAGCACCACGGCGGCCTCGACCGTCGTGTCCGGACCCGGCATCAGCGCCACCAGCCGGAACATCCGCGCCGCGTCGGGCGCCAGCTGGTGATAGGAGATCTCGAACGCGGCCCGCACCTGCAGGTCGCCGGCGGCGAGCACGGTCAGCCGCCTCCGCTCGTCCGCGAGCTGGACCGCCAGGCTCTCGATCGTCCACTGTGGCCTGCTGGCGAGCCGGTTGCCCGCGATGAGCAACGCCAGCGGCACACCGTCACACAGTCTCGCCACCCGCCGCGCGGCGTCCGGCTCCGCGCTCACCCGCGCCTCGCCCGCGACGACGGCGAGCAGCCGGACGGCCTGGTCCTCGCCGAGCAGGCCGAGCGCCAGCCTGCGGTGCGCGCTCAGCCCCGCCAGCGTCTTCCGGCTGGTCACCAGCACCACGGTGCCGGGACTGGCCGTCAGCAACGGCCTGACCTGCGCCTCGGTGGCGACGTTCTCCAGTATCAGCAGTACTTCGCGGTCCAGCAGCAAGGAGCGGTAGAGGGCGAACCGGTCGTCGGGGTCGGCGGGGATCTCGCGTTCGGCGACCCCGAATCCCCGCAGCAGCCGGTGCACGGCCTGCACGGGGGTCAGCGGGACCGGGTCCATGCCGCGCATGTCGACGAAGAGACAGCCGTCGGCGAACCGCCCGGCCAGCCGGTTCCCGGCTTCCATGGCGAGCGCCGTCTTGCCGACGCCGGGCAGGCCGTGGATCACCACGAGCTGCGCACCCGGCGACGACTCGGCGCCCGCCGCGAACTCGTCCAGCACCCGCAGTTCGGCCTCCCGGCCGGTGAGCTCGGTGAGCACCGGCGGCAACCCGCGCGCGACGCTCACCTCCAGCGCCCGCTCGCGGCCTGGCTTCTCGGTGGCGGCCGTCACCCTGGCGACCCTGGACTGCGCGGCGAATTCGGCGGCCTCGTGCTCGGCCAGCTCGAGCCCGGTGATGAGCAGCTCGACCGTGCGCCGCTGCGGGCTACGGGCCCTGCCGCGCTCCATGTCGCTGAGCGCGCGCACGCTGAGCCCGGTCCGCTCCGCCAGCTCCTCCTGGGTCAGCGCGAGGCGCAGCCGGTAGAACCGGAGGAAGTCACCGAACACGGTCGCTGCCACGCCGACCCGGCCCCTCTCCGCCGATGTCACTGGTATGACACATAGTCTGGCACAAACCGGACGCCTCGACGCGAGACACACCGGCGTCGATCGGCGGTACCGTCCAGGCGGCGATTTCCCGGAAGAAAGCTATTCCCCGCTGCCATCGCCTGATCGCTTATTCGAGGGAAAGTCAAAGTTGGGTGCCATGCCCGCACCGGGAGTCCGTAGCGATACTTACGAGCGCGAGTCCAAACTGGACTCGACGAACCGGCGACCGGCGCGCAAGCCGCGGCATTTGTCAAGGCCTATCGCGCACTTTCGCCGGTAACCGAAGAAGAACCGCGTATCGCGGCGGACAATTTTTGACAAGAACGCGCCGGTAACCTTACTCAGCCCGAAAGGCATTACCGCTATGGAGAAACATGCGATCCGGTAGCCTGCGACAATTGCCCGGAGAACAATTCACTGGCTACGGTTGAGCCAGTGAACCGCACGAACGGCTGAGGAGAGTCACATGAGCGAGAACAAGAACGTCACCCCGGAGAACGCCGTCGAGCTAACCGACGAGGAACTACCGGTCCTTTCCGGCGGTCTCGAGCGAATCTGACGGACGCGCACGCCCTGCCTGAGAGGGATGCGGAATGAACCTCCCCAGCCAGCGAAGGACCGAGCGCGTACTGCACCTGATCTCCTTCGGGTACCTCCACCTCGATGACGGCTGTCCCCCGCACGCCGACCGTGTCGAGGACGTCCGCGAGCGGCTCCGCGACCCGGCTGCCGCCCGCGACGTCCTCGATCTGGACGGGCGCGATCCGCGTGTGCAGGACATCGTCGCGCGTACCCCTGGCGCGCAGGAACTGCTCGCCAACCTCATCGACTACGCCGAGCTGCCGTCAGGCCCTCGGCGGATCGCCGTCGGCTGTGCCGGCGGCAGGCACCGCTCCGGCAGCCTCGTCGAGCTGCTGGCCGCCACCCTGCGCGCACGCGGTCACCAGGTCGAAGTCGAGCACCGGCACATCCACCTCCCCCGCGTCCTGCGCCCCTAGGTCACGGCGGACGAAGGCGCCGACCGGGGGTCGTGAGTGGTACGGCCGGTTCTAACCC
>NZ_JBHWEB010000203.1:0-10361 GCF_042734395.1 Amycolatopsis sp. NPDC059657
GTACGGCCGGTTCTAACCGGCCGTACCACTCACGACCCCCATTACGAAGCGAGGGTGCCCCCGGGTGCGTACGAAGCACCCCACGGCACCCTCACTTCATACCCACCGGGCGTTTAGCCGACCGAAATGCGGTCGAGGTCTGGCGCGCCTTCGGTGTCGTTGTAGAGCTTGATCGTGTTGGCGCCCGCGTTGAGCGTGACCGGCAGTGTGGACGTCTGCGGTGTGGTGTTGCCCTGACCGCTGGTCTTGACCTCGACCGGCGCGCCGCCGTTGACGCTCACGAAGTACGACCGATCGCCGTTGACCGTGTAGTCGAGGTACAGCATGTACTGCCCGGCCGCGGGCACCGTCACGCCGCCGAACTGCGCGAAGGCGATCGGCGAGCCGCCGATGTTGCGTACCTTCTGGCCGCCGGAGCACTGGCCGCAGTTCGTCACGCCCGCGTCGCCGATGTTGTTGGCGGAGTCCTCGGCCTCGCGCATGAACACCCGGTCGGCCGGGCGCAGAGCCACACGCAGCGGCTTGGACGCGGTCAAGGCCTTGCCCAGGTTCAGGAACGACGCGGTGACCGGGATGTCGGCCGCCGTGACGTTCTGGCCGGCAGGCGAGGTGAGCGTCCATGTCGCTTCGAGTGTCTGGCCCAGCCGCAGCGTCGACGCCGTCGCGGGCGCACCCGTGAGTGTCCAGCCCGCAGGCGCGACCGGAGCCAGCTTGACCTGGTCGAGCGCGTCGTCGACGTCGACGCGCAGCTTCGCGCTGACCTTGATCGACTGCTGGCCGGAGGGCAGCCACTGGATGCCCGCCGGGGTGACGGTCAATGTCGTCCGCGGCACGTACGACGCCGGGGGCAGCGGTGCGACCGCGATTCGGTCCAGCCCTGGGCCGTTCCGGTCCTTGCTGAACACGGTCACCTTGTTGGCACCTGCCTTGAGCGGCACCGAAACCGCCACCGGCGCCGGGACGTCCGCGATTCCGGCCGCCTGCACGTCGATCGGCGCGCCGTCGTTGACGCTCACCGAGAGCGAGCCGGAGCCGGTGGCGCCGAGCTCGAGCCGGTAGTCGCCTGCCGTGGCGACCGTGACGTCGTCGTAGGTGACCGAGTTGCGCTTGCCGTTGCCCAGTCCGGTGACCTGGAGCGTGCCGGAGCACGCGTCACACCAGTCGAGGTGCGCCGAGCCGTCGCGGTCGTTGTGCCACGACTCCGCCTCCAGCGGCACCTGCGGCTGGAAGAACGAGCCCGCGTACTCGTAGCCGACCTTGATCTCGTCGATCGCGAGCTGCTTGTCGAAGCGCGGCGCCTGCGGGCCGCTCCAGGTGTTCAGCACGTCGACCTTGATGAACCGGGCTCGCTGGTCGCCGATGTCGATGAACTGCACCCCGCGTGCGCTCGGCATGGCCGAGACCTTCACAGGCTGACCCCAATGCCTGCCGTCGTCGCTGACCGAGACGCGGTAGTCCATGATCCTGGCCGAATCTTCGGGACGGCCAAAGGATTCCCGCGCGTAGGTCGGCGACGCTTCACGCTGGTTCACCGCGAGGTAGCGGGCGGGCTTGCGCCGTCCGAGGTCCAGCGTGAGCGAGACCGGGGTGTGCGCGTCGGAGTCCCAGAAGTTCTCGAAGCTGCCGTCGACGAGGTTGCTCGCCGGGTTGCCCGCTTTGCTCGCCGAAGCCGTCGCCTTGATCGACGACTGCGGGTAGAACCCTTGCTGTCCTGAGGTTTCCACCTTGAAGACGGTGTCGTAGGCGTCCCAGTTCTTGATGCCGAGGATGGTCAGGTAGCCGCCGGACTGGCTGAACCTCAGCCGCTCGCCGGTGCGCTGGTCGCTCACCCGCTTGACCTGATAACCATTGTCCCGCAAGCGAACCTGGTCCGTTCGCGGCTTGGTCAGCACATGCAGGTACTGGGTCTTCGCGCCAGGCTCGACGGTGATCACGCCGTGCGCGCCGTCGTTCCAGAATCCCGGTTGCATGCCGCCGTACATGTAGCCGCCGCCTTCTTTGCCCTGCAGCGAGGACTTGATCGGCGGGGTCCAGCTCGCCATGAAGTTGTTGAACTGCTCCTGCTGCGGCGGGAACTTCCCGTTCACCATCGGGGTTTCCGCCATCAGCGACTTCATCGACGAGCCCGCGTTGGTGATGTAGCGCCCGGTCGACAGCCGCGTGTCGACCGGCGAGTCGCCGCCGCTGTACCACCAGTCGCCCGTGGTGGGCAGCTTGTAGTCGGCTTCGGTGAGCCGGGGCATCGGGGTGAACGCGGCCTGCGGATAGTCGTAGGACGGCGTCATGCCGGTCTTCTGCTCGTTGCTGACCGTGTCCATGATCGGCGTGTCCTCGTTGTTGTTGCTCAGCAACCAGGACGGCCTCTTCGCGCGGATCTGCTCGTAGAGCTTGTTCTGCTCCCAGTACTCGTTGTCGTTGTCGATCCAGAACCCGGACAGGTCGCTGTAGCGCTCCATGACCTCGAAGAACAGGTCATAGCTGTACTTCCCGAATCCGGCGCGTGTGGTCAGGTCGACCTGCTCGCCCTTGTACGCCGAGTAGCCTGCCGAGTCGAGCGTCTCGATGCCGGTTTCCTTGTGCCACTGCGGATCGTCGGTCATGTACAGGATGATGTGGACGCCTTTGGCGTTACCCGCCTTGATCAGCTCGCCGAGCAGGTCACGCTGGGTGGCGCAGCTGCCGGGGATCTTCGACGGCCACGGCTTCGCGTAGCCGAGCCTGCTGTGGAACGTGGCGAGCACGATGTACGAGGCGCCGAGCTTGGTGGCCTCGTCGACCCAGTACTCGGGGGTCCAGCCGCCGCCGGTGACGTCGCGCTCCCACTCCGCGCAGTTCAGGTGCCGGGGCGCGGTGAACATGCCCCAGTGGAGGAAGAGGCCCGCGGTGGAGTCGCGCAGCCACTGCTGACGCGGATGGTGCACCTCCGCGTTCGCTGAGCCGACCAAGCTCGTCAGCAGGATGAGGACGGCCAGTAAAAGCCGCAAACCGGACCTTGCCGTGCTACGCCGCACCTGAGTTCTCATGCCTTCGCTCTCTCGTAGGCTGACGAGAGATCCGATGATTGCCTCTAGGTGCCCGGGTGGTCAAGGGTCAGCTGGACGCAGGATGGCCTAGTCGTCAGATGACTGTGCGCCATCTGGTCGAAACTCTGCCACCTCGTGCGGCGGGTTCCCGGTGAACGTGACATCGACGAACCTGGCGCCGCTCGCGAAGGTCGTCCCGTCGAACCGGGCCGGTCCGGCGAACTTCGCACCGTCGAACCGGGGCGCCCGGATGAACCTGGCTCCGCTGAATCCCGCGTCCGCGCCGAACTTGACGTCGATGAAACCAGCGCTCTTGAGGAACGACGCGTTGTCGAACTTGGCGGTCGCGCCGAACGTGGTCCGGTCGAACCTGGCGGTGTGGGCGAACCGGGCGTTGCCGAACCTGGCCCTGCCCGCGAAGACGATATCGGTGAACCCGCCACGACCTTGGAAGTCGGCGTTCTCGAAGCCGGCGTCGTCGCCGAACTTGGCCCTGGTGAACCAGGCGTCGCCGGTGAACTCGACATTCGTGAACCACGCGGTGCCCGCGAACTCAGTCCTGGAGAAGAACCCGGTCCGCAGTCGGCACTGCGACAGCCGGAAGTCGTCCAGCACGGCCCCGGAGAGGTCGAGATCGGTATCGGGCCAGAACCCGTCGGGGTTGTCGGTCGGACTGAGGTGGGTCACCAGGATGCGCTGCGCGGTGAGCCGGACCTCGCGCTCCTGCGGTTCGTCCGACGCGGACGGCATTCGCAGATACGCGCAGATCACGTCCACAATGGTCTGGCGCTGCTCGGGATTGCCCTGCGCGAGCCGTTCCAGCGCGCGCAGCCCGGCCAGCCGGACCGGCGCCTTCTCCGAGCCGAGCTGATCGGCCGCCTTGATGTAGAGATCGGTGATGCGCCGCTCGGTCGCGTCTTCGCGCGCGTCCTTCGCGACCTGCAGCTGGTGCGCGTGATTGTCGGCGGCGATCTTCTCGGCGAGCAGGTGCGCCTCGTGCTTCTGCCGGAGCTCCAGCTCGGTGGACCGCTGCTTGCGCGCGGTGAGCAGCAACGCGACCGCGCCACCCGCGCCGACCACGAGTGTCCCGCCGGTCCGGATCGCGTCGAGCTGGGTGGTGCCGACGCCGAGTTGCAGCAGCAGCCACGTCACCACGACCGCGATGACGACGAGGATGATCCCGCCGATCAGGATGGCGCGCTGCGTCAGCACTTTCGGGGCAGGCTTGTCGGGTTGCTCGCTCAAAACCACACCATCACGCGTCGGATCACGGGGAGCGTGAACCTAGCACGCCGCGATCACGGCGCCGGGAACTCGGCCGCCACCTCGGCCACGGTGTCGAGCAGCTCGTTACCGGGATGCCCGCCGCCCGGCGCCGTCTCGGCGACGACGAGCAGCGAACCGCTCTGCCGCGACGCGTAGTGGTGACCGGTGAAGTCCACCCCGCCGAGGCCGAGCGCGCCGCTCGCGAGCGGCGAGATGTCGCCGGAGCCTTGGATGTCGATGATCCGCTTGAGCTTGCCGGTCGTGTCGGCTTTGGGCATCTTCACCCAGGCGACCGAGACGACGACTGTGTTGCCGTGCGAGTCGGCGACGGCCACCAGAAGGCGGTCGAGAGAGCGGCACGGATTGTGCGCGAAGAAGTCCCGTACCTCGCTGAACGACGCGGTCACGCATTTGAGGTCTCGTTTGGCCGTCTGTTTGAGACTCTTGAGGCCGAGGCGTTTCCAGGCTTCGGCCCGGTTTCCTTTGCGCGCGGCCTCTTTGCTCGACGACTTGCCTTTGAGGCTGTGGCTCGCGGCCGATTCGACCGCCGCGCCGCCTCCGCCGGCGCCCCCGCTGGCGAAAAAGACAACGCCCGCTACTACCGCCGCGCCGACGCTGCCTCCTGCGGCTTTCCAGCGGCCATCACTGCCCCGCGGTTGGTTTTTCCAGCTCACGATTCGCTCCCTCGCCGTGCGAGCTACAGATCATCGCCGCCGGACACCCGCCGGTTCACCGAAAACGTCAGCGAACCGCCCGAACAGAGCAGTAGCGTGTGTCATGACCGAAGCTCGGCGTAAGCGCGTCCGCCTGCTCCAGAAGTACGTCATCAACCCGCCGCTGAAGGCATTGGCGTTCGCGGGCAAACTGCCTGGCCACATCGTCCTCGAAACCACGGGCCGCAAAACCGGGAAGCCACGCCGCACGATCGTCGGCACCCAGCGCGAAGGCTCGACGCTGTGGGTCGTCGCCGAGCAGGGCCGCTACTCCGGTTACGTCGCCAATATCGCCGCCCAGCCGCGGATCCGCGTCCGCCTCGACGGCCGCTGGGTCGACGCGAACGCCACCGTGCTCGATGAGGACGATGTCGACGCGCGGCTCGCGTCGTTCGACGACCAGAAGCACGTCGGAATGGTGCGCAAGTTCGGAACCTCATTGCTGACCGTCCGCATCGACACCGTGACCGGGACCTGACGCGCCTAGCTGACCTTGTCGGCCTGGATGGTGAGGATGAGCCGGACCTGGTCACGCCCGCCGTACCAGGAATAGGGCGCTCCGGTGTAGCGGTGGGCCAGCTTCTCGATGTGCTGGCGCGCGCCGTCGGTCGTCATGCGTAGGACTCGGCCGCGGATGGCGTAGTAGCGGAACGGGTTGTCGGGGTCGACGACGTTCACCGCCACGCGGGGGTCGCGCTCGATGTTCTTGATCTTCACGAAGCCCTGGACGCTGTTGATGAGGATGTGCTTGCCGTCGGTATCGCCCCAGGTCTCGGTCAGGTGCGGGGACCCGTCGGGCATCGTGGTCGCCAGGAAGCACGGGCTGGGCCGCTGCAGGAGCGCGCGTAAGTCACTGGGTAAGTCCATGCGCTGATCCTTGCGCGTCCCTCAGATCGGGATGGTCGCGGGTGCCGCGGCCGCTGTCCGCAACGCCTCGATGACACGGAGTGTGCTCTCAGGCAAGCGTTGCGGCAGATGGGCTAGCACCGCGCGCCGCCGCTCTTCGGGACCGCCTCGCACGGTGAGCACGCGCACCCCGGGCGGCACAGCTGCGGCGAGGTCCGGCGGCACGGTCGTGAAGCCGAAGCCCGCCGCCACCAGGTGCAGTTTGGTGAGCCAATCGTGCGCGGTGTGCGTGATCTCCGGCCGCTCGTCGAGTCCCGGCCAGACGCCGAGCTGCGGCTCGTCGCCCGCCGTCCGCCCAGCGATCCACTGCTGCCCGCGCAGGTCGGCGAGGTCGACGGAATCGTTGGCCGCCAAGGGATGCGCCGACGGCATCGCCACGCACAGGTTGCGCTCGACCAACGTTTCCAGCGTCAGCGCCGGTGTTTCGGTGTCCGGCGCGCGGAACGGTGGCGCCGAGCCGATCACCGCGAGATCCAGGGTGCCCGCCCGTAACGCGCGGATGAGCACGGGCGTGCCGCCGGTGCGGCTGACGACCGTGACGCCGGGGTGGGCGCGCCGCAGCGCCGCCAGCGCACGGGGGAGCAGCATGGCGCCCGCGGTGGGGTAGAGGCCGAGCCGGACCGTTCCGGTCGCGTCGGGCAGGCCGCGCAGCTCGCGGTCGGCGGCGTCGATCTCGGCGAGCACGGCCGCCGCATGCCGGAGCACCACCTGCCCGGCCGCGGTCGGCCGCACCCCTTCGCGGCGCCGTTCGAAGATCGGCGCGCCCGCGGCCCGCTCGACGGCGGCGACCTGCCTGGACACGGCGGATTGGGTGTACCCCAGCGCGACGGCGGCTGCGCTGAACGTGCGGCGCTCGGCGATCTCGCGCACCACGCGGAGCCCGGCCAGCGAAACGTCGGCGAAGTCCATGATGTTTACGCATACCACAGATGCCAAAGTCTCGTTGGACGCATGGAAGTCGCGTGCCTAGCGTTGATCGCATGACACGCATCGCATTGGTCACCGGAGCCAACCAGGGCATCGGTTACGCGCTGGTCGCCGAACTCGCGGCCAGGTGGTCGCCTGACGACCTGATCCTGCTCACCGGCCGCGATCCCGTGCGCGTCGCCGAGGCGGCCGCGAGCGTCCACGGCGTCGCGCGCGTAGAAGGCAGGGTCCTCGACGTCACCGACGCGGCCGCGATCGACGGGCTCGCGAAGGAACTCGGCGCGGTCGACCTCGTGGTGTCGAACGCGACCGCGCGGATGACCCCCGAGCGGACCCAGGCCGAGCAGGCCGACGAGGTCATCGCCGTCTCGAACGGCGCCACCCACGCGATGCTGCGGTCGTTCGCCCCGGTGCTGCGCCCGGGCGGCAGGCTGATCGTCGTCGCCAGCTCACTCGGCACGCTGGGGAACCTGGACGAACGCCTGCACCCGCTGTTCGACGCGCCCTCGCTCGACGAGGTCGAGGCGATCGTCGAGTCGTGGCGCACCGCGATCCACGACGGCACGGCGGCCGGGCTCGGCTGGCCGGAGTGGATCAACGTGCCGTCGAAGGTCGCCCAGGTGGCCGCGGTCCGCGCCGTCGCCGGTGCCCGGCGTGACCGCGACCTGGCGGACGGCATCCTGATCGCGGCGGTCTGCCCCGGCCTCGTCGACACGGCGACATCACGGCCGTGGTTCGACGACTTCAGCCGAGCCCGCACGCCGGCGCAAGCCGCGTCCGTCCTGCTCGACTACATCCTGTCCGACCGCCCCGACACCTACGGCGAGATCGTGCGCGACGGCCAGGTGCTGCCGTGGCTCAGCGAATCCGCCACTCAGAGGGCTTAGGAGCGACGGCGGGGCTTGCCGCGCTTAGGCGTTTGCTGACGGCTCTTGTTCGGGGCGGGTTTGACGGGTCGTTTCGCCTTCGCCTTGGCCGGAGTCTTCTCGGGCGCCGGACGTCCACGGGTGCTGTTGACCGTGCGGCCCCGGACGATCCCGATGAACTGCTCCATCAGGTCGGTCGTCTCGTCCTCCGGCCACGACAACGCGACGCGTGACTCCGGCGCGTCCGTGACGGGCCGGTAGGTGAGGTCCTTACGGTGATGCAGGCGCGCGAGCGACTGCGGGACGACCAGCAGGCCGACCCCGGCCGCGACCAGCTCGATGGCGTCCGCCGTCGTCTCGGGGCGCTCGATCGCGGGCTGGCCGGGCAGCTTCTCCCAGCCGAGGGTGTCGTCGAGCGGGTGCAGCAGGACGGCGTCGGCCAGGTCCTCGGTGGACACCTCGTCGGCCGCGGCCACGTGATGCTCCTTGGGCACCACGACCACGGTCGTCTCGGTGTAGAGCGGGATCGCGTGCAGGCCGTCACGGTCGATCGGCAGCCGCAGGAGCGCCGCGTCCGCCTTGCCTTCGCGGATCCGGCTCTCGGCCTCGGCGGGTGTCACCTGGGTGAGGTGCAGCGGGACCTCGGGGAGCCGCTCGTTCCAGGTCCGCACCCACTTGGTGGGCGTCACGCCGGGGACGTACGCGAGTGTGAACGATGCAGGTACGTCCGAGCCGGTCACGAGGCCAGATTACCGGGCGTGATCGGGCGCTCGTACCCTGGACGCCATGACGTCGCAGAAAACGCCCCAGACGATGAAGCCCGCGACCGCGGCGAAGAAGCTGGGCGTGTACCTCGAAGCCACTCCCGGTGAGTTCCAGGAGGGTGTCGTCTCCCGCGACGAGCTGAACGCGCTGCAGGCCGACCCGCCCGAGTGGCTGCGCGACCTGCGCCGCAACGGCCCGCACCCGCGCCCGGTGATGGCGGCCAAGCTGGGCATCTCCATCGGCGGCCTGGCGCGCGGCGGCATCACCGACCCGCTCACCACCGAGCAGATCGACGCGCTGAAGGCGGAGAGCCCCGGCTGGCTGGAGCGTGAGCGCGCCACCCAGGCCGAGGTCCGCAAGGAAGCCGTGCGCGCCAAGGAAAAGAACGCGGAACCACGCCGTCCCCGGTCCTGACGTGCCCGCCTTCCCCGCGTTCGACGGAACGACACTCGCCTTCCATGAGCTCGGCGACGGCGCCCCGCTGGTCTGCCTGCCGGGCGGCCCGATGCAGGACGCCGACTACCTCGGCGATCTCGGCGGGCTGTCGGAGCGCTTCCGGCTGATCCTGCTCGACCCCCGTGGCACGGGCGAGTCGGCGGTCCCGTCGAGCCTCCCGTCCTACCGCTGCGATCGCCAGGTCGACGACGTCGAAGCGCTGCGTGAGCACCTCGGCCTCGACCGGCTGAACCTGCTCGCGCACTCCGCGGGCGCGAACCTCGCGGTGCTGTACGCGGCCCGGTACCCCGAGCACGTCGCCAAGCTGATCCTGGTGATGCCGAGCACCCACGCGCTCGGCATCATGGTCACGCCGGGGGACCGGCGCGACGCGGTCCGGCTGCGTTCCGGCGAACCCTGGTTCGAGCACGCGTCGGAGGCCTTCGAGCGGGTCAACTCGGGCGGGGCCACGAACAGCGACTGGGACGCGCTCGCCCCCTTCACCTACGCCCGCTGGGACGCCACGACGCAGGCTCATCACGCCAGAGGGGAGACTCGCCGCAACGACCGCGCCGCGATCCTCTTCGGCGCCAAGGGAGCGTTCAACCCCGAGGCGACCCGCGAGATGCTGAGCGTTTTGGGCGCGCCGGTCCTCGTGCTGGCCGGGGAGTACGACGTGAACAGCCCGCCGCGTGTCGTGGCCGAGCTCGCCGACGCGTTCCCCGAATCGACGCTCGTACTCCAGACCGGCGTCGCCCACTGCCCGTGGCTCGACGATCCGGCAGGGTTCGGCAAGACGGTCGCCGAGTTCCTGGAGTCTTGATGAAATGGTCGACCGCGATCCGCCACCTGCGCGACCTGGCGGGGGCCGCCGCGTCTCCCGCGGCGAAGTTCTCGTTGCCGGTCACCGAGCTGTGGGCGGCGGGGACACTCGTCGGCGCCCCGCGCGACGACGTCGATCACTCGACCGTCGCCGTCGTCGTCGACCTGCCTGTCGACGAAGTGCCGTGGCTGACCAGGCCGACCGGCGCCGACCATTGGGCGAATCTCACCCGGGTCGCGAAGGCGCCGGTGCGGGTCCTGTGGCGGTCCGCGCACGCGCCCGTCTGGAACCACGAGATCGACCGGCCCGTGTTGTTCTGGGACCGGGAAACCGGCCTCGACGACGACATCCTGCGCGCGCTGAGCGACGGGCGCGGCGAGGACGTCCGGCTCGACGCGCCTTCGCCAGAGGAACTCCGCGCTCGCGTTCAGGCGGACCTCGAGGTGAGCCTGAAAGCGTTGCGCGCGCGTACCAAGGCTTACGAGGACCGCAGGTGGGCGCCGGGCAAGCTCACGGCGGTTTCCGACGCCCTGTGGGAAGCCAGCAACGGCTACGTCGATCTATTGGACGGGTCGTGGGGGTGTCCCCCCCCCGGAAAAACGCGGGGCGCGGGGGCCCCCCCAGGGGCGAAAGAGCC
>NZ_JBHWEB010000204.1:0-10046 GCF_042734395.1 Amycolatopsis sp. NPDC059657
CGGATGCAACGCCGGCCACATTCCCCTGCCCGCACAACCACCACAAGATCAACAACCACGAAAACGATCACCCAAAGCCAGCCGGTGGATCCAGGTTGAGCGTTGCGAACGGGGCGTTCACGCGTGACCTGCGTCGCCCAGCATGCGAGCCCACCCGCCGCATCGCACACTGGTGGTGATGGGGGCTTAGGCCGAATGGGTTAGACCAGGGTGGAAGGAGATCGCGCCGGTCACGGCGCGAGCTGAACCATGAGTTCGCAGGACGGGAAACCAGTGGTGGAGCACACCGCCACGCAGGGACTGGCCAACGCACCGGACACCGCGGGTCCGGGTCACCCGCCCGACGAGCACGTCCCGCTCGAACTCGCCGCCGACCGGCCCGCCGAGACCGACCGCACGGTGTTCTGGATCGCGGCCGGGCTCGCGCTCGCGATCATCGCGTGGGGTGTGCTCTCGCCGTCAAGCCTCGCGAAACTCGCCAAGACCGTGCTGAACGACGCCGTGATCCCGTACGGCGGCTGGGCGTTCGTGCTCACCGCGAGCGGGTTCGTCGTGTTCGCCGTCTGCCTGGCGATCAGCCGGTACGGGCGGATCCCGCTCGGCCAGGACAAGGAACTGCCCGAATTCCGGACCTCGTCGTGGATCGCGATGATGTTCAGCGCCGGGATGGGCATCGGGCTGATGTTCTTCGGCGTCTACGAGCCGGTTTCGCACCTGGCCAGCCCGCCGCCTGGTACCGCGGCCGCCGGCTCCGACGAGGCCGTGCACACCGCGATGGCGACCACACTGTTCCACTGGACGGTGCATCCGTGGGCGATCTACGCGGTGGTCGGGCTCGCGATCGCGTACAGCACCTTCCGCAAGGGCCGCAGCCAGCTGATCAGCTCGGTGTTCGTGCCGCTGATCGGGAAGCGGCGTTCCGCGGGCCCGCTGGGCAAGGCGATCGACATCATGGCGATCTTCGCGACACTCTTCGGCTCGGCCGCCTCGCTCGGGCTGGGCGCGCTGCAGGTCGGCGGCGGGATGGCGGCGGTCGGGTGGATCGACAACCCCGGCAAGGGTTTGCTGGTCGCGATCATCGTGGTGCTGACCATCGCGTTCATCGCCTCGGCGGTGTCCGGGGTGGCGAAGGGCATCCAGTGGCTGTCGAACATCAACATGGTGCTCGCCGCCGTGCTCGCGGTGTTCGTGCTGGTGGTCGGGCCGACCGTGCTGATCCTCAACATCGTGCCCGGCGCGATCGGCGACTACTTCCGCGAACTCGCCGAGATGTCGGGACGGACCGGGATGACCGGCGGCGAGCAGATGCAGACCTGGCTCAGCGGCTGGACCGTCTTCTACTGGGCGTGGTGGATCTCGTGGACGCCGTTCGTCGGCATGTTCATCGCGCGGATCTCGCGTGGGCGCACGATCCGGCAGTTCATCTTCGGTGTCATCGCGGTCCCGAGCATCGTGAGCCTGATCTGGTTCGCGGTCTTCGGCGGCGCGGCGATCAGCAGGCAGCGGTCCGGCACGAACATCGCGGGCGCCGGCAGCGCCGAGTCGGCGACGTTCAAACTGCTCGAGACACTGCCGTGGTTCGTGCCGATCGCGATTCTGGTGATGCTGCTGGTGTCGATCTTCTTCGTCTCGGGCGCGGACGCGGCGTCGATCGTGATGGGAACCTTGTCGCAGAAGGGATCCGTGTATCCGGCGAAGTCGGTGGTGATCTTCTGGGGTGTGCTGATGGGCGGGGTCGCCGCGGTCATGCTGCTGGTCGGCGGTGACGAGGCGCTGACCGGCCTGCAGAACCTGACGATCCTGATCGCGGTGCCGTTCCTGGTCGTCATGATCGGGCTCTGCGTCTCCGTCTGGCGCGACCTGCGCGACGACCCGTTGATGCGTCAGGAAGACGCGATGATGCGCTCGCTCAAGGAGTTGCACGAAGAGCGGACGAATGGTCAGCGGAAGCGGCGCCTGCGCAAGGCTTAGCGGGCCCTCCCGGGTCGATTGAAGGAATGAACGCCACATTCACAACGCTGAGCGACATAAACGCCCCGTTCATGTCGTCCGGCCCGCGCGACGATGCGGACAAAAGCGACAAGCTGGGGCATAAATCGTCAGCGCGAGTCCTTTGCGGATGTTGTGCGGTCGCCTGAGGCAAGTTGATCTTCGTGAAACCCGAGTTTGGGCCTTTGAATGGCCTGAACTCGGGTTTCACGTATCCGCGCGGCCGCGGTGTCCATGCAACGCTCACGAGCCCTTTACTCCCACCTCGGCGCCTGCTTGTTTCCACCAGGCCGCGTCTTCGGGGGTGTTGACGCCTTCGGCGATCACGGTCGCGCCGGCTTGGCGTGCGAATTCGGCCAGGCCGGTGACCAAGGCGCCGGTATGCGCTGTGACGCGGCCGGTGAAACGGACCGCTTCGACCGGCAGTTCGCCCAGATCGACCGCGGCGGCCTCGGAGAAGTCGCGAATCTCGGCGCGGACGCCGATATCGGCCAGTACCTTCAGGTTGTCGGCCGCGTCGCCATGCGAAACCAGCGCCGAAGCCGGGAAACCGCAACGCAATCGCGTCGGCTCGACTCCGGTTTCGGAAAGAGTCTCGCGGATGGTGCCGACCAAATCCGGGTCGGCGGCCTGACGAGCGGTGAGCCCGATTGAAATCGGCAGTTCCGGCACGGTCTCGCAAGCCTTACGAAGCAGCCAGCCGCCGAGAGGAAGAATCAGGCCGGTCCGGTCGGCGAGCGAAATGCACTCTCGATGCGGCAGCTTGCCGTCTTCGGGGTGATTCCATTGGAGCAGCGCCTCGACGCCGACGATCTCGTCGTCGGCGAGGCGGACGAGTGGTTCATAAACCACGGCGAGTTCGCCGGTCTCCCAAGCGCCGGGCATCGACGCGGCCAGCTGGAACTGCTTGCGGTCGACGGTGTCGCGCTCGGAGTCGAGCAGCTCCCATTGCCGGTGGCCCTTGGCCTGCGCGCGGCGCAACGTCATGTCGACCGCGCGCAGCAGCTCGGCGGGCTCGACGTCGCGGGCCGGGCGGTGCGCGACACCCATGGTCGCCGAAATCCCCACGCCGTGGCCGCTTTCGAGGTACTCCGGCTCGGACAGTTCCGCGTTGATCGTCCTGATCATCGTCGGCACGTCCGGGGTGGACGGCGTGTTCTCGATCAGGATGCCGAACTCGTCACCGCCGAGCCTGGCGATGAACGCGGTCTCGCCGGAGAGCACGGCCTTCAGCTTCGCCGCGACACTCCTGAGCAGCCGGTCGCCGGTCGCGTGGCCGAACCCGCCGGTGATCAGGCGGAAACCGTCGAGGTCGAGGTGGTAGACGGTGATGCCGGTAGCCGGATCCGCTTGGCGCAGCGCCTTTTCCAGGCGGGTGCTGAAGAACTGGCGGTTCGGCAGGCCGGTGAGCGCGTCGTGCAGTGTCTGGTGCGTCATCCGCCGCTGCAGCAGCGACGCGTCGGTCTCGTCCTCGATGATCGTGACGAACTGGCGCGCGCCGCCGTTGTCGCGGACCGCCGAGGCCACCAGGTTCACCCAGATCGGCTCGGCGCCGCCGACCAGGAACCGGCGCGTGATTCGCAGCTTCGGCGACTGGGGGTCGAGCAGCTCGCGGTAACCCTCGCGCAGCGCTTCGGCGTCCTCTTCGTGGACGAAAGCGAACAGCTCACGCCCGATCAGCTGCGCGGGCGTGTGCTGGAGCGACTCGGCCAGCGCGTCGTTGACGCGCAGGAACCGGCCCTCCAGGTCGGTGAGAGCGACCCCGCTGGTCGTGCCGGTGAAGAGCTGCTCGAACTGCGCCTGCGCGATCAGCGTGGCCCGGCGGGCCTCCTGCTCGACCTTGAACAGCGCGCGGCTGAGGTCTTCCTGGCGTGCCTGGATGTTCTCGCGCAGTGTCTCGCTGTACCCGGAGGTCAGCGCGCCCAGCGCGAGCACCACCCGCTCGGTGAGCCGGTCGAGCTGGCGTAGCTCGGGCGCCTGCGGCAGCGCCTTGCCGAGCACCTCCATCGTCACGCGCAGGCTTTCCGGGCCCACACAGCGCAGGTCGACGAGCTTGCCGCCGGCCTCGATCGCGAGCTGCTGGCCGTCGGAGTCACGGCGCACGGCTTCGATCAGCAGGTCGACCAGCGCCCGGAGATGCTGCTCGAGCTCCTGGTGCGGGTACGGGAGATACGCCGTCATGCTGATGAGGTAGGCCCATTTGCGCGCGACGGCGTCGCGTGACCGATAGGGGCTGCTCGCCGTCGGCCACGCGTCGTTTTCCGGATGCGGGACTGTCACGTCTGCGGTGTCCAGGGGTCAGGTGCGAGTCCGGCACAGGGATACCGGGCACACGTATGCGCGGATTCTCCAGTGCTACGCAGAGTTTAAGAATTACCTGATCGGGTGGTAACGCTATGCAACCACTCCGAGACGGTCACGCAGCCAGTCGCGGGTCGCGTCGCGGTAGGCACCGGCGTTCTCGTGCAGGCCGAGCGAATGCCCAGCTCCAGGCAGTACGAACGTCGAAAGCTGGGCGGCGGGCGCGTAGTACGGGGCCTCCTGGGCACGCAGGTTCTGCGCGTTCGAGCAGTCGCGCAACGCGAGCACTCCGCAGAACAGCACGTCTTTTTCACCCACTGCCTGCAACACCGGGACGTCGATGCCCAGCGTCGCGGGCAGCACGATGCCGAACACCGCGACCGTGCCCATGCCCGGCACCGAGACCTGGTCCTTTGTGGCTTCGTCCGCCGCGATCACCGCGGGGTCCGAGTCCCCTGCCGCGTAGAACAGCCAGGACCGCGCGCCGGGACTCGTCGTGAAGTACAACGGATCGCTGCCGAGCGCGGTGAGCGCCGGATCCAGGAACGCGGGGTGCAGTCCGAACACGACACCCAGCAGCAGCACCGGGATCGCCGGGATGTGGGTCATTCCGCTCAGCACCACACCGTCGACGTCGTGATAGGTCGACGCCTCCGCGGCCACGATGCCCGAGCCGACCGAGTGCCCGACGATCACGACCTTGGCGAACGGGATCCCGCCCACATGCCCGGCACGCAGGTGACTCACCACCTGGTGCATGGACTCGGCCTCGGCGGCCAGCGTCATCCACAGGCTGGCCGGCTTGCTGCTCTGCCCGGTGCCGAGCCGGTCGGGCGCGAAGGTCGCGAGGCCGTGCGCGGCCATGTCGCGTTGGTACGAGTACTGCCCGGATCCGTAGGGCAGGTCCCAATAAGCGCTGTTGTACGTGCCGCCGTGGACGAGTAGCTGGACCGCGCCGGGCGCGGGGCCGTCGGGCAGGCACAGCCGGCCGTACACTGTGGACGGCGTCGGCGGCAGCAGCACCGGAAGGCCGGGGCCGGACACCGGAAGGTTCACATCAGAGCAGGTGAACGCGGTCGCCCCGGCGCCGGGAGCCGTCACGGTCGCGCCCAAGAGCAGGCAGCACGCGGACAGCGCGACGACCAGTTTGCGTGGCACACGCATGAGCCGACCTCCGGGGGACTCGAAGAAGGACAAGGAAGAGTACTACCGGTAGCCGGACGGTCACCCGCGCGGTACCGCTGTCATCGGGAGCTGATTCGGCTGCATGGTGGCTTTGATCTTGGGGTAGACCGTTTTCCCCGGCACCGGCACGAGGCGCCAGCGCGCGCCGATGGTCGCGGCGACGATGGCGATCTCGGCGGGTGCGAACTGATGACCGGGGCAGAGCCGGGCTCCCGCGCCGAACGGGATGAAGGCGCCCTTGGGAAGTTCCTCCGCCGCGCCGGGTGCCCAGCGGTCCGGGTCGAACCTGCCCGGATCGCCGAACCAGCGCGGATCCTGGTGCAGTGTGTGCTGGCTGACCGCGACCTCGGTGCCCGCCGGGATGCGCACACCACCGAGTTCGACGTCCTCGCGGGCGCGGCGCATCAGGATCAGCGGCGGGGTCCGGCGGACGACCTCGTTGATGATCTGGTGCGTGTAGCGGAGTTTCGGCAGGTCCTCGAACCGGGCTGGCCGGCAGGCGAGCACCTCGTCCACTTCGGCGTGGAACCTGGCTTCGATGGCGGGATCGGCGCCGATCTCGTGGAAGAACCAGGCCAGCGCCACGGCGGTGGTCTCGGCGCCGGTGGTCAGGATGGTGATGACCTCGTCGCGGATCTGCTCGTCGCTCATCCGCTCGCCGGTTTCCTCGTCACGCGCCATGAGCAGCATCGAGAGCAGATCGCCCTGGTCACCGCCCTCGGCCCTGGCCGAGACGATGGCGGCGCCGATCACCTGGCGCAGCCTGGCCGCGGCCGCGTCGAACCGCCGGTTGGCCGGGATCGGCAGTTTTTCCACCGGCTTCGGGGAAAACGCCCGTACCAGCACGTATTTGAGCATGATCGGGATCGACCGCTGGATCTCGGCGAGCACGTCAGCGCCGAGCTCGGTGGAGAACAACGTCCGCCCCGCGATGCCCAGCGCGATGTCCTGCATGCGCCGGTCCACCTCGATGACCTGGCCCGATCGCCAGGAATCCGCGAGTTCCGCCGCCATCGTGGTCATCGTGGACTCGGCGTACGCCGCGATCCGCCCGCGCGCGAACGCGGGCAGCACCATCCGCCGCTGACGGCGGTTGAACTCGCCGTTCGAGGTGGCGAGCCCGTCACCGAAGAGCGGGCGCATCTTGTCGAAGACGATGCCTTTGTCGAACTTGTCCGCGTCGACGGCCAGCACCCGCCAGGCGAGTTCCGGGGTGGTGACCAGGTAAACCGGGAGCGGGCCGAGATAAAGCCGCACCACATCGCCGTAATCGCGTAATGAGGTGAAGAGTTTCAGTGGGTCCCGCAACATCGGTATGGTATGGCCCAACAACGGCCATCGACCGGGAAGAACCGCTGCTTTATCTGTCACCGCACACGCCTCCCTCCCGAACGGCCGGACAGGAAACAATAGAATCCGTCAAGCCCGCAAAGCGAGACCGGGCGCGGACGTATACACGAATGGAGGAAGACCGGTGACCGGGGATCTGAGCTGGGTACCACCGGAAGTCGACACCACGGTGCCGAATCCGGCCAGGGTCTACGATTATTGGCTCGACGGGGATCACAATTTCCAGGTGGACCGCGAGCTGGGTGAGAAAATACTCAACATCATGCCGGGAGTCCGCGACGCGGCGCGGCTCAATCGCGCTTTCCTCCGCCGTGCCGCGCTTTTCATGGCCGAATCCGGAATCAGGCAATTCCTCGACATCGGCTCCGGAATCCCGACCGTCGGAAACCTGCACGAAATCGTGCAGGGAGTCGACCCGGATTCCCGTGTCGTCTACGTGGACCGCGAATCGGTCGCGGTGGCGCACAGTCAGCTTCTGTTGTCCGGCAACAAGAACTGCGCGGCCATCCAAGCGGATCTGCGCGATGTCAACGAGATCGTCAACCACGAGCGGACCAGCGAGCTGCTGGACTTCAGCCAGCCGGTCGGCGTGTTCATGTTGCTGCTGCTGCATTTCGTGCCCGACTCGTGGAACCCTGGCGCCATCGTCTCGCGCTACCGGGAGCGGCTCGCGCCGGGTAGTTTCCTCGCCATCTCCCACGTCGCGGCCGACTCGAACTCGCCGAAGCTGGACGAGGCCGTCGAGGCGTACAAGAGCACGCAGAATCTGCCGCAGCCGCGCACCCACGAGGAGATCGTGCGTTTCTTCGACGGCTTCGAACTCGTCGAGCCGGGGGTCGTCGGCTGTGCGATGTGGAACCCGCAGGGTGCGGGTGACATGTCCGACGACCCCGAGATCAACGCGCTCCCCTATGCGGGCGTCGGCCGCAAACCCTGAGTCCTGGCGAAGACGCGGAGGTCCTCGGCGAGCAGATCGGGGACCTCCATCGCGGCGAAATGCCCGCCGCGGTCGAATTCCGACCAGTGCTTGATCTTGCCACTCGGGTCCATGAGGCTCTGGATGGTGGTGTCACCGGCGAAGACGGCGACACCGGTCGGCGGCCCCTCCTGCTCCCAGTCGCCAGAATCCTGTTGCGCCGCAAAGGCTTTCCACGCCTGCATGCCGTCGTACACGGCGTGCGCGCTCGAGGCGCCGGATTCGGTGAACCAGTACAGCGTGACGTTGGTGAGCAGCTGGTCGAGGTCGACGGACTCGGGCAGCGTCGCGGCCGGGTCCGTCCACTCGCAGAACTTCTCGACGATCCAGGCGAGCTGGCCGATCGGTGAGTCGTTGAGGCCGTACGCGAGCGTCTGCGGCCGCGTCGACTGCATGACCAGGTAGCCGATCCCCTCCTCGCGGAACCGGTTGAACTTCTCGGCGCGCACCCGGTCGGCGCCGGTGAACGCGCCTGCGTCGAGCGCCGGGCCGAACGGCGTCGACGCCGAGGTCCCGCTGAGATGAACTCCCGCCACTCCTTGCGGATCGACGATCGGCAGCATGCCCGCGACGCCCGCGCCGACATCGGTGCCCTGCACGACATAACGCTGATAGCCGAGGCGCCCCATGAGCGTCGCCCATGCTTGTGCCACACCGAAGAGGTTGAACCCCTGCTCAGCGAGCGGCGTCGAGAAGCCGTAACCCGGCAGCGACGGGATCACCACGTGGAAAGCGTCGGCGGGGTCGCCGCCGTAGGCGCGAGGATCGGTCAGCGGACCGATGAGACGCTGGAATTCGACCGGCGAACTGGGCCAGCCGTGGGTGAGGATCAGCGGCATCGCGCCCGGTTCCGGCGAGTGCTGGTGGAAGAAGTGGATCCGCTGCCCGTTGACCTCGGTCAGGAACTGCGGGATCTCGTTCAGCTTGGCTTCCTGCGCACGCCAGTCGAATCCGTTGGCCCAGTAGTCGGCGAGCTGCTTGAGATAGCGGGGCGGGACACCGCGGTTCCAGTCCTCGGTGGGCGAGGCGGGCCAGCGGGCCCCGGCGAGACGTCGGCGCAGGTCATCGAGGTCGGTCTGGGGGATCTCGATGCGGAAGGGGAGGATTTCGTTCGTCATGGGGGCAACGCTATGAGCCAATGCGGAAAGCTACGTTCCGCATTGAATGCCAGACTTGAAGAATGTTGGAAACCTCGGCCAGGCTGCTGCGGCTGCTCTCACTGCTGGAGACGCGCCGTGACTGGACCGGCCCGCAGCTGGCGGACCGGCTCGAAGTCACGACGCGCACGATCCGCAACGACATCGAACGCCTGCGCAGCCTCGGCTACCCGGTCGAGGCCGCGCCCGGTGTCACCGGTGGCTATCGCCTCGGCGCGGGCGCGTCGCTGCCGCCGCTGCTCCTCGACGACGACGAAGCCGTCGCGGTCGCCATCGGGTTGCGCACGGCCGCGGGCGGAACCGTTGCGGGGATGGAGGAAACCTCGGTCCGCGCGCTCGCCAAGCTCGAGCGGCTGCTGCCGTCCCGCCTGCGGCACCGGGTCGGCGTGCTGACGAGCACGGTGGTCACACTGCCCCGGCGCGGCCCGGAGGTCGATCCGTCCGTTCTGGTCGCCATCGCTTCCGCTTGCCGTGATCATGAGCGGCTGCGGTTCGACTACCGCACACATGACCGTGAAGACAGCCGTCGCGTCACCGAGCCGCATCGGCTGGTGAACAACGCGGGGCGCTGGTATCTGCTCGCGTGGGATCTGACCAGGGAGGACTGGCGGACGTTCCGCGTCGACCGCATCACGCCGAAACTGCCTGCGGGACCTCGGTTCACGCCACGCGAGATGCCGGATGAGCAGGTGGGCGAGCGGGTTGCGTCGGGGGTCGCCGTGGCGACCTGGCGGTATCAGGCGCGGGTGCGCGTGGACGCGCCCGCGGCGCACGTGTCGGCCTGGCTGCCGGTGGCGACCGTGGAAGCGATCGACGCGCGGACGTGTGTGCTGACGGCGGGTTCGGACACGCCGGAGATGCTGGCGTTCCACTTGGGACTGCTCGACGCGGACTTCCACGTCGACCCGGCCGAGGCCCCCGAACTCGCCGCCTACCTGGAAAAACTCGCGGCCAGGTGCGCGGCGTCGGTCAAGGGGTCGTGAGTGTTCCCGACGGTTAGTCTTGGTCGCCCTTGCGGGCGTCCCTTCGCGGGCTGAAAATTGTGGGTGGCTGCCTGTTGACGTCGTGGTTCTTTGGTTGTGGTGAGG
>NZ_JBHWEB010000205.1:0-10004 GCF_042734395.1 Amycolatopsis sp. NPDC059657
AGGACGCCGCCGAACTTACGTTGGAAGAGGCCCGAGGTCTCGGTCGAGAACAGCAATGTTCTCCCGAACCTCGGGCCTTTTTCATACCCCAAAACAGCCCACCCCACCGGGCGGTGCCGGGCTGGGGCTTGTGCGGGAACCGCGGACACGCGTACACAGACCGCGGACACGCGTGCAGGGAACGCGGACACGCGTACACAGCGAGCAAGCCACCACCCGAAGATCAACTCGCTCCCCGCGCACGCCAACCTGCTCGCCACGCACGCCAACTTGCTCGCCACGCACGCCAACTTGCTCCCCATGCACGAGTGTCGTCCGGCTGTGCACGCGAGCCGTCCGTTCCGGTACGCGTGCCGACTCCCCAGGCACGCGCACCGACTGCTCGGGTACGCGCACCGACTGCTCGGGTACGCGAGACGACTGCTCGGGTACGGGTCCTGACTGCGCGGGTTGCTCTCCGTGTTCGGGTGTTTGCCGGTCGTGGACTGGTTGGGCGGTTCCTCTCTCGTTTGGGAGTGGGGTGGGGCGGCTTTATGGGGTTGGGGTTTTCGAGGTGAGGGGCTGTTTTTGTCGGGTGGGTCACTTAATCGGCGGGTGGGGGCTCCGCCGCATTTGAGCTGAGTGCGGTCCGTTAGAATTGCCGATTGTCCGCAGTGGCGGACCTTCTTCGTATGTTCATAGTGAGTGTTTTTTCGGTGGCAGGAGGCCCCAAGTGTCCGAGTTCGGTCGACGTGACTCAGAGGATGAGGCGGCGTCAGGCCGGTCGGCTCGTCGCGACGCCACCCCTCGTGGGAAGAGCGTAGGCGGCCCGCGGGGCGGCGCCAGGCAAGACCGTGGTGGACGGGACGGTGGCTATCAGGGCCGTCCGCGCCGCGATGACCGAGGTGACCGGGGTGCCGGTGGCGGTGGCTACCAGGGCAACCGGGCCGGCGGCGGCAGCCGTGACGGTGGGCCCTCTGGTGACCGGGGACAGCGGTCCGGTGGTGGCTACCAGGGGAACCGGCCGGACGGCCGTCCGACCGGTGGCGGCTACAACAAGGACCGCTCTGACCGGCCCTCCGGTGGTTACAACAAGGACCGTTCCGACCGGCCCTCCGGTGGCTACAACAAAGATCGTTCCGACCGGCCCTCCGGTGGTTACAACAAGGACCGTTCCGACCGGCCGACCGGTGGCTACAACAAAGATCGTTCCGACCGGCCGACCGGTGGTTACAACAAGGACCGTTCCGACCGGCCCTCCGGTGGTTACAACAAGGACCGTTCCGACCGGCCGACCGGTGGCTACAACAAGGACCGGTCTGACCGGCCCACCGGCGGCTACCAGGGCAACCGCTCCGGCGGCGGGTACCAGGGCAACCGTGATGACCGTCGGTCGGCCGGCGGCTACCAGGGGAACCGGTCGGACGACCGGCCTAGCGGTGGTTACCAGGGCAACCGGTCCGACCGCCCGAGCAGCAGCGGTGGCTACCAGGGCAACCGGGACGACAAGCGCTCCGGTGGCTTCAACCGCGATGACAAGCGTTCGGATGACCGTCGTTCCGGTGGGTTCAACCGGGACAGCCGGTCCGACGACCGTCGTCCCAGCAGCGGTGGTTACCAGGGGAACCGGTCCGACCGCCCCAGCAGCGGCGGCGGGTACCAGGGCAACCGCGACAGCGACCGGCCCTCGTACAACAAGGACCGCGGGGATCGCCCGTCGTACAACAAGGACCGGTCCGACCGGCCGTCGTACAACCGGGATGACCGCCCGTCCTACAACAAGGACCGCGGCGACCGCCCGAGCTACAACCGTGACGACCGGCCCAGCTACAACAAGGACCGCTCGGATCGCCCGTCCTACAACAAGGACGACCGGCCTTCGTACAACAAGGACCGGGGCGACCGCCCGTCGTACAACAAAGACCGTGACGACCGGCCCAGCTACAACAAAGACCGCGCTGACCGCCCGAGCTACAACAAGGACGATCGCCCGGCCTACAACAAAGACCGGCCGTCGTACAACAAGGACAGCCGTCCCAGCTACAACAAGGACGACCGTCCCGCCTACAACAAGGACCGGTCCGACCGGCCGAGCGGCGACAGCAAGCCCCGCTTCGAGCGCAAGGACGACCGTCCGGCCCGCGGCAACCGCGACGAGATGCGGTCCAAGCACTCCTCGCGTCCGCCGGGCCCGAAGGACGACGCCGAGCTCGCCAGGGAACTCCTGCAGGCCCCTGAGCTGCCCGAGGGCATCGAGTTCTCGGACCTCGACGACGAGATCCGCCAGGACCTCCGCACGCTGCCCAAGGCGCTCGCGGAGACCGTCGGCAAGCACCTGGTGGCCGCCGGTGGCCTGATGGACACCGACCCCGAGAAGGCGCTCGAGCACGTCAAGTACGCCAAGGCGAAGGCCTCCCGCGTGCCGGTCGTCCGCGAGGCGCTCGGCCTGGTCGCTTATCAAGCCGGGAACTGGTCCGAGGCGCTCTCGGAGCTGCGTGCGGTGCGGCGGATGACGCGTAGCGATGTGCACATCGCCGTCATCGCGGACTCCGAGCGGGCCATGGGCCGTCCCGAGCGGGCGCTCGACCTCGCCAAGGAGGTCAACACCGACTCGCTGCCGAAGGATGTCCAGGTCGAGCTGCGGATCGTCGCAGCCGGCGCGCGCCGTGACCTCGGGCAGCTGGACGCCGCCGTGGTCGCGCTGCAGACGGACGACCTGGTCCCGTCCAAGCGGGACCCGTGGAGTGCTCGCCTCTTCTACGCCTACGCCGACAATCTCGCGGCGGCCGGGCGCAAGGAAGACGCGCTCAAGTGGTTCCTCAACGCCGCCGAGGCCGATGAGGAAGACGAGACCGATGCCGCCGAGCGGGCAGCGGAGCTCGGCAGTGAGTGACGCTCTGCTCGCCGGGTACGACGCGGTGCTGTTCGACTTGGACGGCACCGTGTACCACGGCGCGCAGGTGATCGAGGGTGCCGTTGAGGTGATCGCCGACATCCGCGCTCAGGGCGCGGCCGTCCGGTTCGTCACGAACAACGCCTCGAAGGCTCCGGAAGCCGTTGTCGAGCACCTCGGTGAGCTCGGCATCGCCGCCGAGGCCGATGAGGTCAGCACCAGTGCGCAGGCGGGTGTCGCGCTGCTCAAGGAGCGCGTGCCCGCCGGGACACACGTGCTCGTCGTCGGTGCCGAGTCGCTGGCGGACGAGGTCGAGAAAGCGGGCCTCGTCCCGGTCAGGCAGGCGGGCGACGACGTCAAGGCCGTGGTGCAGGGGCATTCCCCCGACAACGGCTGGCGGATCCTTTCCGAGGCCACGCTCGCCATCCGCGCGGGTGCGCTCTGGGTCGCCACCAACGTGGACAAGACGCTGCCGAGTGAACGTGGACTGCTGCTCGGCAACGGCTCGATGGTCGCCGCCGTGCGATCGGCCACCGACGCCGAGCCGCTCGTCGCCGGGAAGCCGCAGCCTGGGCAGTTCCTGGCCGCGGCCGAGGGCGCTGAGCGGCCGCTCGTCGTCGGGGATCGGCTCGACACGGACATCGCGGGCGCCAACGCGGCCCGGATACCGGTGCTGTGCGTGCTCGGCGGGGTCGCCACACCGGCCACTCTGGTCACGGCCATTCCCGAGGAACGGCCGCAGTTCATCGCGCGGGACCTCACCGGGCTCCGCGAATCGGCCACGACGCTCGAGGTCGGCCCCAGCGAGACGTGGACGGTCGACATCCGCGACGAGCTGGTCGTGTCCGGTGACGGTGACGCGCTCGACCTGCTGCGCGCGCTGTGCCACGCGGCTTGGGAATCGGGTGTCACCGGTGTCCGCGCCGACGGGCAATCGGCCAGCCGGGCGCTGGCCGAACTCGGTATCGGCTAGCGTGGCGGGGTGCATCCGCAACACACGCCGTACCCGCGGCCGATGCCGGGACCACCGCCGTCCCGGCCGGTCGAAGCGGACCAGACAGAGCCTCAGGACACGGACCCGCGTGCCGGCATCGACGAAGCCGTGAGCGCGCTCGACGAGCTGGACAGGCTGCCGCTGTCCGTGCACGTCGAGCGGTTCGACGCCGTGCACACCGAGCTCACCGTCGCGCTGTCCAGCATCGACAAGGTCTGAGCCCATGCCCCGCAGGGCCCGCCTCGACGCGGAACTCGTCCGGCGCGGTCTCGCCCGCTCACGCGAACAGGCCTCCGCGCTCATCACCGGCGGCAAGGTGACCGTGCGCGGCATGGTCGCGAGCAAACCCGCCACCGGCGTGGAGTCCGACGCGCCCATCGTGGTGCGCGACGAGGACGACCCCGGATGGGCCTCGCGCGGCGCGCACAAGCTGCTCGGCGCTCTCGAGGCTTTCGAAGGACTCACGGTCGAGGGCAAGCGCTGCCTCGACGCAGGCGCGTCCACCGGCGGCTTCACCGATGTGCTGCTGCGCAACGGCGCGGCCACCGTGATCGCCGCCGACGTCGGCCGCGGCCTGCTCGACTGGCGGCTGCGCACCGACGAGCGTGTCGTCGTCATGGACAAGACCAATGTCCGGAGTGTGACGCCCGAGGACCTCGGTGGGCAGGTCGACCTGGTCGTCGGCGATCTCTCGTTCATCTCGCTCAAACTCGTGCTGCCCGCGCTGGCCGCGTGCGCGAAACCCGGCGCCGACCTGGTGCCGATGGTCAAGCCGCAGTTCGAGATCGGCAAGGAACGCCTCGGCAGCGGGGGTGTGGTTCGCGATCCGGAACTGCGGGTCGAGACCGTGCTCAGCGTGCTGGCCGAGGCCGCGAAGCTCGGACTCGGCTTCCGAGGAGTCACCGCAAGCCCGTTGCCGGGACCGTCCGGCAACGTCGAATACTTCATCTGGTTGCGCCAGGACCCGGAGACCTCCACTGTGGACACCGTGGAGATCGAGGCACAGGTGCGGAAGGCCGTCCTGGAGGGCCCGCAGTGAACGCCGACCGTGAAGTGCTGCTCGTCGTGCACCCCGACTACGACACCACCCGTTCCGCCGCGCGCGAGGTGTCCGCGAAGTTCTCCAAGGCGGGTATCCGGCTGCGAGTGCTCGACAAGGAGGTCCGCGACCTCATCGAGCCGAACCAGGGCCTCGGCTCGCCGTGCCTGGTCGTCGCGCCCGAGGAGGACCCGGCGGAGGGCACCGAGCTCGTGTTCGTGCTCGGCGGCGACGGGACGCTGCTGCGTGCGGCCGAGCTGGCCCGCCCGCACGGGGTGCCGGTGCTCGGGGTGAACCTCGGGCGCGTCGGGTTCCTGGCCGAGGCGGACTTCGACAAGCTCGAAGACACCATGCAGCGCGTGGTCGAGCGCAACTACCGCGTCGAAGAGCGGATGACCATCGACGTCACCGCCACCTGCGACGGCGAGGTCATCGCCGAGACCTGGGCGCTGAACGAGGCGAGCGTCGAGAAGAGCAGCCGTGACCGCGTGCTGGACGCGCTGATCGAGGTCGACGGCAGGCCCGTGTCCGCGTTCGGCTGCGACGGCGTGCTGTGCGCGACCCCGACCGGCTCGACCGCGTACGCGTTCTCCGCGGGCGGCCCGATCATCTGGCCGGACGTGCAGGCGCTGCTGGTCGTGCCGAGCAACGCGCACGCCATGTTCGCGCGCCCGCTGGTGGTGTCCAAGGACTCCGAGATCACCGTCGGTATCGACCCCGACGGGTCGACCGCGGTGCTCACCTGTGACGGCTCGCGGCACTTCGACCTGCCCGCCGGCACCCGGATCCGGGTGGTCAGCGGCCAGGTTCCGGTGCGACTGGTGCGGCTGTGGGACGGGCCGTTCACCGACCGGCTGGTGCAGAAGTTCGCATTGCCCGTGAAGAGCTGGCGCGAGCGACACGCCCGGGGCACCGAATAGAACAAGTGTTTGAATGCGCCGTTCACCGCGCTTTATCGCGGTTTCGGCGCCGAAAGGCCCCCTGTGCTGCGCGAAGCCGATGGGCGGGCGACTACGGTGGTGCCCGTGCTTGCCGAGATGCGCATCCAGGGCCTCGGAGTGATCGAGGACGCCCTGCTGGAGTTTCACCCGGGCTTCACCGTGGTCACCGGTGAGACAGGCGCTGGGAAGACCATGGTCGTGACCGGGCTCCACCTGCTCTCCGGGGGCCGTGCCGAGGCGTCGAAAGTGCGCGTCGGCACGAACAAGGCCACCGTCGAGGGCCGGTTCATCCTGGTCGGGGCCGACGGGGCCAAGGAGATCGTCGCCGACTCCGGCGCCGACATCGACGAGGACGGCAGCGTGATCGCGCTGCGCTCGGTCGCCGCCGACGGGCGCTCGCGCGCCCATCTCGGCGGGCGGTCCGTGCCGGTCGGGGTGCTGTCCGACCTGTCGGAGCAGCTGCTCGCGGTGCACGGGCAGAACGACCAGCTGCGGCTGCTGCGCCCGTCCGAGCAGCGTGACGTGATCGACCGGTTCGCCGGGGTCGCCGTCGCGGATCCGCTCGCCGCGTACCGCGAGGTCCGCGAGGACTGGCTGGCGGTCGTCAACGAGCTCAACGAGCGCACCAGCCGGTCGCGTGAGCTCGCGCAGCAGGCCGACATGCTCAAGCTCGGCCTCAGCGAGATCGAGGCGGTCAACCCGGAACCGGGCGAGGACACCGAGCTCACCGAGAAGATCAAGCGGATGGCCGCGGTCGACGAGCTGCGCGAGTCCGCCTCGGGCGCACAGGCCGCCGTTTCCGGAGCCGCCGAGGGCGACCCGGACGTGGTGAGCGCGCTCGCGCTGATCGCCGAGGCGAGGCGTCGCGTCAGCACGTCCGAAGATCCGATCCTGCGTGACATGGAGCCACGGCTCGCCGAGGCGGCCGTGCTGCTGTCCGACGTCGGCACGGAGCTCACCGGGTACCTGGATTCGCTCGACGCCGACCCGGCGCTGCTGGAGAAGGTGCTCGCCCGCCAGGGTGACCTCAAGCGCCTGACGCGTAAGTACGCGGCCGACGTCGACGGGGTGCTGGCATGGGCCGAGGACGCCCGTGCGCGGCTGTCCACAATGGATACCTCGGAGGAGGCGCTCGCCGCGCTCGCCGACCGCCGCGACGAGCTGGCCGTGGAGCTGGCCGAGCACGCGTCGACGCTGTCGGCAGCGCGTGCGCTGGCCGCCACCGAGCTGGCCGAGGCGATCACCTCGGAGATGGCCGGGCTGGCGATGGGGCAGGCCGAGATCGAGGTCACCGTGCACCGGCGGCCCGCCGAGGCCAATGACCCGTACGCGCTCAAGGTCTTCGACACGATGGTGCACGCGGGCGCGGACGGCGTCGACGACGTCGAGCTGCTGCTGCGCGCGCACAACGGCGCGCCGTCGCTGCCGGTGCACAAGGCGGCGTCCGGTGGTGAGCTCTCGCGCGTCATGCTGGCGATCGAGGTCGTGCTCGCGCACGCCGACACCACGCCGACGCTGGTGTTCGACGAGGTCGACGCCGGGGTCGGTGGCCGGGCGGCCGTCGAGATCGGCCGTCGGCTGGCGCGGCTCGCGCGCAGTCACCAGGTCCTGGTCGTCACGCACCTCCCGCAGGTGGCCGCGTTCGCCGATCAGCACCTCGTGGTGGACAAGGGCACCTCGGGCGGGATCACCCGCAGCGGGGTGCGCGTGCTGGAGCAGTCGGAGCGGGTGATCGAACTCGCGCGCATGCTCGCCGGCATGGAAAGCACCGAAACGGGTCGTGCGCACGCGGAGGAACTGCTCGCGGTCGCCGAAGCCGACAAGGCCGTGCCGGAGTCGTGGAAGGAATCACCCACCCGTACGGGTAAGAAGAAAGGCGCCACCGCGGGAAAACGTGGTAAATAGCCTGATCAAGAGCGTTAAGGGTCACGGGTAATTGTCCGTGGCCGCTTCGGCGTGGCGGACGCGTTCTCGCGTGTCACTTTGTCACCATCAGAAGCATGAAGCTCACCGGTCTGCTCGCCCGTAACTCCGAAACGCTGCCCGGGGTCACCGGAGTGGCCCGTGTCGATCGCCGCACCCGCGAGCTGCTTCGCCGCATCGGGGCCGGTGACATCGTCGTGCTCGACCAGATCGACCTGGACCGGTCGACGGCCGACTCGCTCGTCGACGCCGAGGTCGCGGCCGTGGTCAACGCGTCGCCGTCGATTTCCGGGCGGTTTCCCAATCTCGGGCCGGAAATCCTGCTCGCGGCCGGTATTCCGCTGATCGACTCGGTCGGCAGCGAGTTGCTGCGCCGGGTCAAGGACGGCACGAAACTGCGCGTGCACGAAGGCGTCGTCTATGTCGGCGACCGTGAGGTCGCCAAGGGTTTCGAGCAGACAGCGGAAAGCATCGCCGATCTGATGATCGAGGCGAAAGCCGGGATGTCCACCCAGCTCGAGGCCTTTTCCGCGAACACCATCGAATTCCTGCGCCGTGAGCGCACGCTGATACTCGACGGCGTCGGCGTGCCCGAGCTGCGGGTGCCGCTCAAGGAGCGCCACGTGCTCGTGGTCGCGCCGGGCAACGGCCACGCCGAGGACCTGAAGAAGCTCAAGAAGTACATCTCCGAGCACCGCCCGGTGCTGATCGGCGTCGACGCCGGCGCGGACACGCTGCGCGCGCAGGGCTACCGGCCGGACATCATTGTCGGCGACCCGCAGGGCATCGGCGCGGACACGCTGCGTGTCGGCTCGGAGGTCGTCGTGCCCGCGCAGCCCGACGGGCACGCGCCCGGCCTGGAGCGCATCCAGGACCTCGGCATCGGCGCGGTCACCTTCCCCGCGTCCGGCAACCCCGAAGACCTCGCGCTGCTGCTGGCGGACGCGCACGACGCGTCGCTCGTCGTCACGGTCGGCTTCCAGGCCACCCTGCGCGAGTTCCTGGACCAGGGCCGGTCCGGCTCGAATCCGTCCACCTTCCTGACCAGGCTGAAGCTGGGCACCAAGCTCGTCGACGGCAAGGCGGTGGCCACGCTGCACCGCAGCCGGGTCTCGATCGGCGCCATCGTGCTGCTGGTGCTCGCCGCCATCGTGGTGGTCGTCGCCGCGCTGCTCGTCTCCGACGTCGGTTCGGTCTATCTCGACTGGGTGCGCGACACCTGGAACTCGTTCACAAGCTGGGTCAAGGGGCTTTTCACGTGATTTCTCTGCGGTACCACGTCGTTTCCATCGCCGCCTGCTTCCTGGCGCTCGCCGTCGGGGTCGTGCTCGGCTCCACCGCGCTGAACGGCTCGCTGATGTCCGGCCTGTCGAACCAGAAGGACGACCTCGCCAAGCAGGTCTCCGATCTGGAAGGCCAGCGCAACGCCCTGAACGCCCGCCTCACCGACGCGGACGCCTTCGCGGGCTCCCAGGGCGCGCGCATCGTCGCGGGCCTGCTGGACAAGCGCTCGGTCGTGCTGGTGACCACAGAGGACGCCAAGCCCGCCGACCGCGACGCGCTCAAGCAGCTCATCGGCCAGTCGGGCGCTTCGGTCACCGGCGAGGTCCAGCTGACCGCGGCGTTCTCGGATCCGTCCAAATCGGACCAGCTCCGCCAGATCGTCACCCGTCTGCAGCCCGCCGGTGTGCAGTTCCCGACGGCGCCTGACTCCGGGACTTTGGCGGGTGCCTTGCTCGGGTCGGTACTGCAGCTGAACAAGGACAGCGCGAAGCCGCAGTCGTCGCCGGAGGAGCTGACCGCGGCTCTGAGCGGGCTGACCGATGGCGGCTTCGTGAAGGCGGGCGATGTGAAGCCTGCCCAGCTGGCGGTCGTGCTTGTCGGTGCTCAGGCGACCGGTGACGGCGCGGGCGACAAGGCCTCGACCATCGCCCGCTTCGCGACGCAGCTCGACCGTTCCGGCGCGGGCACGGTGCTCGCGGGAACCCCGGGTTCCGCCGAGGGAACCGGCGCACTCGGCGTGGTGCGCGCCGACACTTCGGCCACCTCGATCCTGTCCACTGTGGACAACGTCGACACCTCGGCCGGTCGCATCACGACCGTGCTCGCCCTGCGCGAGCAGCTCGAAGGTGCTTCGGGCCGCTACGGCTTGGCGGGCAACGCGCAGGGGCCCGCCCCGGGCGTCAAGCAGCCAGGGTCGTGAGTGGTACGGCCGGTTAGAACCGGCCGTACCAC
>NZ_JBHWEB010000206.1:0-9680 GCF_042734395.1 Amycolatopsis sp. NPDC059657
TGGTTCGGCCGGTTCTAACCGGCCGTACCACTCACGACCCGCTGTCCGTGACGATGCCCCACCACAGGAAATCGCGGGCGCGGGTGGCCGCGACCAGTGACTGACGGCCGCGTAGTTCGGCCGACTCTTCCTCCGCGGCCTTCCCGATCGGTTCGCGATGCGGGAACTGGACGACGAAGACGGCTTGGAAGTCGAGCCCCTTGGCCCGGTGCACAGTGCCGACCTTCAGCTTGTCGTCGGATTCGCCCGTGTACTCGTCGAGCGGCAGCCACGGAATCCCGGCTTCACGCAACAGCTTCGTGCACTGAACGAGCGCACGGCGGTGGAACACGATCAGCGCCGTCTGCCCGAGCGGGACGGAAAGCCCCTTGAGCCGAGCGAGAAGTTCGGTACGAAGGTCATCGGCGGAACCGCGCCAGGCACGGGTCTCGCCGCCGGAGTTCGCCGACTCGGCGTCGAGCAGAGCGACGCCTTGATCGCCGTCGAGGTCGTCGACCTGGTTCGTCGCGTCGAACCGCTGGGCGAACGAGAGCACCTCGGTGCGGTTGCGGTAGTTCACGCGCAGCACTTCGCCGCGGCCTTGGATGGGAATACCGGCGTCGGAGAGCCGCCAGCCGCCCGGATAGACCTGTTGCTGGCCATCGCCGACCAGCAACAGGCGATTCGGGCCGTCGCCCGCGAGCTGGCTGAGCAGCCGCAGGCCCAGCAGTGTGATGTCCTGGACCTCGTCCACCACTACGGCCGCGTAGCGCTCGGGCAGCGGGCGCGCGGTGAGTTCGTCGAGCGCGATGCTGATCATGTCGTTGTAGTCGTGCAGGTTCTTCTCGGCCAGTTTGTCTTGGTAGGTCTCGAAGAAACGCCAGACCAGTTCCTTCTGGTTGGTGCCGAGCCGCAGTACCCGGCCTTTCCGTGGAGCTTTGACGTAGTCGTCCAGCGTCGTGATGCCTCGGCCTTTGATGACGCGATCGATTTCGGTGCGCCAGTATTCCGAGGACCGTTCAAGCGGCTCGAGTAGTTCGCGGTGTGCCGACCATGCCTTGCTGAAAGCCGTCGTGACCTGCGCCGAGTGGACCTTCACGCTCTTGCCGCGGTTCTCGAGCAGCCGCCGCAGCCAGGCATGCAGGTGGACGAACTCGACCCGGTCGGCGACTTCCGGCGCCAGCCTGCGGAACGACGCCTCGTTCACGGCGGGCAGGGTGCGCACGAACGTCGTGAACAGCAACGGCCCGGTGGATCGCCTGGCCAGGTGCCGGAGCCGATGCAGCGCGACCACGGTCTTGCCGGTGCCCGCCGGGCCGCTGATCCTGGCCGGTCCGTTGTAGTGACGCGAAACGATGGCCTGCTGCTGAGGATGCAGGAACGTGAGCCAGGCGTCGAACGGCCGCAGCTGCGCGGCGCTGATCTGGTCCGCCGTGAGGTCTTCCGCGGCGAGCAACCCTGCCGTGTCCCTGTCGGGCTTGGCCATGCCGATCTTCATCGGAAGGTATTCGGCGAGCCGTTCGCCCGCCTGCTTGGCGATGATGTCGACCTGGCGCCGGGTGAGATGCACCGCGTCGCGCTGGAAGAGCTTGCGCAGCTCGGATTCCGCGAGCGTCCAATATGGACCGGTGCCGCGCGGCCCGCGTCCGTTTCCCGTGCCTGGCACGACGAGCACGAAATGAATCGACGTGCCGTGGAGAACTTGCCCGCGATAGTCGCGGATACCGGCGCAGCGTTCTTCGGCATGGCGCATCACGGACTGGAACGAGGCATCGTCTGGCGCGGTTTCGGCGATCATCACGGCGAACACGCCGGTCGGGCCGATGACGAACGCGTCGGCCTTGGCCTCGTCCGGCATGCGCCGGTGCGCCAGCAGATGCCAGTTGCCCGTGGTGCGTGCGAGCATCGCGGTGAGAACCCTGCGGCGCAGCGAATCAAGCTTCGGAAACGCCTGGGCCAGCAGCTTCACCGACTCCTGATCGGCGACTCTCATCGCGTGCCTGCTCAGGTTCACGTACCCTCCCCGTCGTGACGAACCGGCGGCGTATTCCCGGCCACTGTCACAAAGGTACGTGATCGTCAGGCGATCGTAGTGCCCATCGCGAGTGCGTCGAGTTTGTCGAGCAGTTCGGCACGGTCCGCGCTGGGTAGTTCGAGCGCTCGCCGATAGTTCTCGGCCGCTTTCTCGCGGTGCCCCGCCGCCTCCAGCGCCACGCCGCGGTTGAACCAGAGCGCACTGTCTTCCGGCGTTCGCTCGATCGCCTGGGTGAGCTTTTCGATGGCGGCCGCGAAGTCACCCTCGTCGTAGTCCAGGATCGCGGTGTTGACCAACGCCGGAGTCAGCGACGGATCACGCTCGAGAGCCTCGGCGAACAGTTCGCGTGCCGCCGCGGGATCGTTGTCCGCCAGTAAACCCTTGGTGCACAGCAGATGTGCGTTCCCAGGATCGAGTGCGAGGCCGTGTTCGACGTCGGCCGCCGCGGCCTCGTGTCCGCCGGTCTCGACCAGCAGCGCTGCCCGGTTGACAAGGGCGTCGAGGTGATCCGGATCGAGTTCGAGTACGTACCCGAAGTCCGCGAGAGCGCCTTCGATGTCACCACGCGCCGCGCGGATGTCGCCACGACTGTAGTACGGCTCGGGCCAAGGTGCGCTCAGCGCCATAGCTTGCTCGTAGCCCGCGACCGCGACTTCGTCGTCGCCACGCTGCCGCGCGCATCCGGCGCGGTAGTAGTGGTACTCGGGGAAATACGGGTCGTGGGCGATGGCGGCGGTGAAGCCCTGCCACGCCTCGTCGAGGCGGCCGAGCGTCTGGAGCACGCGGGCACGGTTGAGGTACACCACGGCGCGATGCTCCCTGGCGCTGTCGGGGAGTTCGGCTTCGAGGATCCGGATGGCCTCGGAGGTCAGCTCCAGCGCGTCTTCGGGACGGCCCATCCGCAGCATGAGGAGCGCGAGTGCGTTGCGCTGGAACGAACGCGGGAAAGCCTCGCCCAGTTCGTCCGCCAGCTTCACGGCTTTGCGTACGAGCGCCTCGGCGTGGCGGAGGTCGCGGCGGCCGGGTTCGTGGAACGTCGCGTACAGCATCGCCAGCGAGTAATGCGTGCCGAGCAGGACATTCGGATCCGCCGCGTTCTCCTGAAGCTCCAGCAGGATTTCCTCGGCGAGAACCGGATTCGTCTTGCGCACACTGAACGCGTGCAGCATCCGGATCCGGCGGTAGTCGTGCGAGGAGTCCGGGGTGGCTCTCTCGGCGAGCGTGGCGGCGGCCGCGAAGTCACCACGCTCGATGCGGTCACCGACGGCGTCCACGGTCGGCTCCTCCGGCGCGGCTGATGGTCCATAGTGGATAGTGACCGATTTCGCGCGCCGCTGCAGGATCGCCCGCAGTTCACTGTCCGCCGGGTCGATGGTGAGGGTGACGGGACCGGTGCGTTCCGCATAGGCCGCGAGCAGTTCGGCGACGCCGTGTGCGGCGCGGCGGCCGATACCGTCCTGGAATCTCGTCCGTTCTTCCCACAGCGCACCCGCGGTCAGCGTCACGGGGACCGGGCCGACGAGATCCGCGAGGTCCGGCGTAAGGGCCAGGATCGCGTGGCGGTGTTTCGCCGTCAAGTCAGGATGTTCGCGGTGGATGCGGGGAACTAGATCGCGCAGGAGCGTCACGGTCATCGCCTTTCGCCGGAGTCCGTGAAGGCCGCGACGGCCTTCACGGACGTGCACTGCGCCGGTCAGCGGCTGAACGGGAAGGTGTACATCGCGGTGCTGCTCGTGACCGCGGCCGGGCCGGTCTTGCGAGCGCTGGCCTTCTTCATGGATTTCTCCTCACTGCCGAAGGGACCTTCGGAGAATCACCCACCCGGTGCCGGTACTGACCCGGCACGGCCGGCATTCCGCCCGATCGCCGCCGGTTCCCGCCCGATGGGGCGGCCGTTCGTCACTGAGAGCAGGTCTTACGTGGCGGCGCACAGCCGCAATCCGCGCTTGTCTGAAACGATGGCGTAAGAGTCCGCGTTTTACTGAAAGAGTCGGACATTCTCGACGCTTCCGAGGTGTTGGAAATTGATTACGTTTTCCTAGCGCTGAAACTTCTTGTGGAAAGTTGTGGTTCCTGGTGAAACTGGGGCACGTACAGGAGAAATAATACTTCAAAGGTGTGAGTCATATGGCGGTCATCCCGTCGGCATTGCCCGCGTCCGGCGTAGCTGAAGAAGTGGTTGCGGACCGTTTTCCGGTGGACACTTCGGCTGTCCGCGCGGGCGATTCCGCGCTTGAGGTCGATTCGAATCGGTTCGCGAGGATGCGCGGGATCGACTTGCTTGGCCGTGACGCCCCGATGTTGCGTTGGCAGCGGGAGCGTGCCGAGCATGGCGTCTGGCCGTACTTTCGCAGCTTCCGGACATCGTTGAGGCCGCATGCTGTCGCGGTCACCGAGGATGGACGGATCACCGAGGGACTCAACTTCGGCTGTCAGGACTATTTGTCGCTGAGTACGCATCCGCGGGTTCACGAGGCGGCGGGGAAGGCGCTGCGGGACTTCGGGCCCATCGCCGCGGGCGCGCTGGGGCTCAATGGTGGTAACCCGCTGGGCACGGAACTGGCGGAGGGGCTCGCGACCATGCTCGGTTTCGAACATGGTCTGCTGTTCCCGACCGGCTGGGCCGCCGGCTACGGCACCATCCAGTCGATGATCAGCAAGTATGACCATGTGGTGCTCGACAAACTCGCACACAATTCCCTGCGGCACGGTGCCGCGGCCGGGACACGGAACGTCAGCTATTTCGAGCATCTCGACAATGACTCTTTACGGGCTAAGCTGCGGGAGATCCGCGGCGGCGACGCGAAGAACGCGATTCTCGTGGTGACCGAGGGTATTTTCTCGATGGACTCCGATGCCGCGGATCTTCGGGAGCTGATCGGCATCTGCCGTGAGTTCGACGCGGTGGTCATGGTCGACGTCGCGCACGATTTCGGTGCCACCGGTCCGGACGGTCTCGGGCAGCTGGGGGCGCAGGGGGTTCTCGGCGAGGTCGACCTCGTGGTCGGAGCGTTTTCCAAGTCTTTCGCCACGACCGGCGGGTTTTTGGTGACCAGGTCGGCGTCGGTGTTCGAGCATGTCCGGCTTTATGGAGGCCCGCAGACATTTTCCAGTGCGTTGACGCCGGTGCAGCTCGCGGTGGCGCTGGAGGCTTTGCGCATCATCCGGTCGGCGGAAGGTGAGCGCCGCCGGGTGTCGGTGCGGAGGATGGCCGAGCGGATCCGGGAAGGTCTTGCCGGGCGTGGGTTGTATTGCATGGGTAACGTCGTCTGCCCGGTGATACCGGTGCTGATCGGATCGACGCCGACGGCGCGGCTGGCGTGGCGGCTGGTCGGTGAGCACGGGCTGATCACCAATCTCGCGGAGCCGCCCGCGGTCGCGTCGAACCAGGCGCGTTTCCGGCTGCAGGCCATGGCCGATCACACGACGGAGGATGCCGGGCGCGTCGTCGACATTCTCGACACGGCGATCCGGTCCGCCCAGGAGGCTATAGCCGGTCGCGACGTTTGAACATCACGTAGAGGCTTGCCGAGAGCAGCAGGATCACGCTGGTGGCGATCCAGAATCCCCAGGGTGTGCGGTGACGAACGCGGCGACCCCGGTCGTCGGGAGACGTCGGCGACGGGGAAGTCCTCGGCCTCGAGTACGCCGTTGCGGCAGAGCCTGGTGCGAACCATGACATGGAGGCTGTGCCGGCGCTGCCGGGTGAACCGCCGGTGCCGTGGCGGCCGTTCGTCACTAAGCCAGGCCACCGTCGTGCGCCAGAATCGCCACCTGGGTCCGGTTCGCGGCCCCGGGCTTGGCCATGATGTGTCCAATATGGACTTTGACGGTCGACTCGCTCAGCAGCAGCGCTTTCGCGATCTCGCCGTTGCTGAGTCCCTGTCCGATGTGGGCGGCGACGTCGCGTTCACGCGCGGTCAGCTCGGCGAGTTTGGTACGGGCGAGTTCCCCGGTCACCACCGCAGGCCGTACCGCGAACGAGAGATTCTCGACGCCCTCGCCGTTTCGATACCGTCGAGAAGGTCAACCGCGGACTCCGGTCTTAGCGCTGGCTTCGGCGTTCGACGAGGACGACGTCACGCCAGCGCCCATGATGGGCGCCGACTCGCTCGCGGATGCCGACTTCCCGGAACCCGGCGCGCCGGTGCAGTGCCAGGCTGGCGGTGTTCTCCGGGAAGATTCCACTTTGGATGGTCCAGATCCCGTCCGCCTCGGTCGAGGCGATGAGCCGGTTCAGCAGCGCGATGCCGACGCCGCGCCCGTGCGCGCCCGGATCGACGTAGACGCTGTGTTCCACAACGCCTGCGTAAACACACCGGGAGGACACCGGGGTGACGGCGATCCAGCCGAGCACGCGATCGGTGTCGTCGAGCGCGACGAACCGATGCGAACGCATGCGGGTGGCGTCCCAGGTGGCCCAGTCGGGTGCGGTGGTTTCGAAGCTGGCCTCACCGGTGTCGAGCCCGGCTTGATAGATCGCGAGAATCGCGTCGGCGTGGTCCTCGGTCGCCGGGACGATCCGGATGGCCGAGCCGGCGGGGACCGCGGGGCGCGGTCCGGCCATGACAACGTCGGCCGCGGCCGCGAGGCCGGCCACGCAACGCTGATTGACCTGGTAGAACCGGGCGGTGCCGCGCGATTCGGCGAGCACGAACCGGGCTTCGGTGAGGACCTTCAGGTGCGCCGAGACCGTCGACTGCCCGACCGCCACCTGGTCGACGAGCTGCCCGACGGTCAGGGGCGCCCCGGCGGCGAGCAGGTTCAGGATCTGCACGCGCGTCGGGTCCGCCAAGGCGCGGAACCAGCCTGCGTAGGTCTGCGCGGACTCTCGATCCAGCACCTCGGCCTCCTTCTATCGTTTATCGACGATAGACGATAGCTCGGCGAGAAGCGACTGAACACGCAGGTCGATGTCATCGCGGATGGCGCGCACGGCGTCGACACCCTGCCCGGCGGGGTCGTCGAGTTGCCAGTCGAGGTAGCGCTTGCCGGGGAAGACCGGGCAGGTGTCGCCGCAGCCCATGGTGATGACGACGTCGGAGGCTTCGACCGCGTCGGTGGTGAGGCGTTTGGGGAGTTCGCGGGAGACGTCGATGCCGAGTTCGGCCATGACCGTGACGACGGCCGGGTTGATGGAGCCGGCCGGCGCGGACCCGGCGGAGCGGACATGGACGCGGCCTTGGGCGTGGTGGTGCAGCAAGGCGGCGGCCATCTGGGAGCGGCCCGCGTTGTGGACGCAGACGAACAGGACCTCAGGAATCATGGGAACTCCGGGTTCGCAGTGCGAGTGAGACATAGACGAGCGCGACGAGCACGGGGACCTCGATGAGCGGGCCGACCACCCCGGCGAGCGCCTGGCCGCTGGTGGCGCCGAAGGTGGCGATCGCGACGGCGATGGCGAGCTCGAAGTTGTTGCCGGCGGCGGTGAAGGCGAGCGTGGTGGCGCGTGCGTACCCGAGCCCGGCGGTCTTGCCGAGCAGGTAGGCACCCGCCCACATGATCGCGAAGTAGGCCAGCAGCGGCAGCGCGATCCGTACCACGTCCATGGGCCTGCTCGTGATCTGTTCTCCTTGCAGCGCAAAGAGAATCACGATGGTGAACAGCAGTCCATAGAGCGCGGCCGGGCCGATCTTCGGCAGGAACTTCGCCTCGTACCAGTCGCGTCCCTTGGCCTTCTCTCCGAATCGGCGGGTCAGATAGCCCGCCAGCAAAGGGATTCCGAGGAAGATCAGGGTACTTTTCGCGATCTGCCAGCCGGAGACGGCGAGGTCGGCCTGCGGCAAGCCGAGCCAGCCGGGCAGGACGGAGAGGTAGAACCAGCCGAGCACGCCGAACATGAGCACCTGGAACACCGAGTTGAGCGCCACGAGCACGGCGGCGGCCTCGCGGTCCCCGCAGGCGAGGTCGTTCCAGATGATGACCATCGCGATGCACCGCGCGAGCCCGACGATGATCAGCCCGGTGCGGTACTCGGGCAGATCCGGCAGCAGCAGCCAAGCGAGCGCGAACATCAACGCCGGGCCGACGATCCAGTTCAGCGCCAGCGACGTCCACAACAGGCGTTTGTCGCGAGTGACCGTGTCGAGCCGGTCGTAGCGGACCTTCGCCAGCACCGGGTACATCATGATCAGTAGCCCAAGCGCGATCGGCAGCGAGATCCCGTCGATCGAAACCGCGTTCAGCACGGTGTTCAGCCCGGGAACGACGCGGCCGCCGAGCAGGCCGACGACCATTGCGGCGCCGATCCAGACCGGCAGGAACCGATCCAGCGTCGAGAGTTTCCCGACGACGCCCGTCACGGCGGGTTCCTCGGTGACGCTCACGCTGACACCCCGGGGACCAGCACGGCGGAAAGGCGTGCGAGTACTTCGGGGTGGACTCGGTAGTAGACCCAGGTCCCGCGCCGTTCGCCGTCGATCAGCCCGGACTCGCGCAGCACCTTGAGATGGTGCGAGATGGTCGGACCGGTGACCTCGAACGCGTCGGTCAGATCGCACACGCACGCCTCGCCGCCCTCATGGGACGCGATCAGCGAAAGCAGCCGCAGCCGGATCGGGTCGGAGATGGCCTTGAACACCCTCGCCAGCTCGACGGCCTGCGGTTCCGACAGTGGTTCGCGGGCCAGTGGGGAGCAGCAGGCGTCCATCGCCGCCAGCGGCAGTTGCTTCGACATACGTCTATCTTGACAGACTTCTATTTAGGGGGCAATCTAGGTCTTACTTAGATGAACATCTATTCAAGGGAGACCGCTCATGTCCCGCGTCCAGCTCGCCCTCCGCGTCGGCGACCTCGAAGGTTCGATCGACTTCTACTCGAAGCTGTTCAACACCTCGCCCGCGAAGCTGCGGCCCGGCTACGCCAACTTCGCCATCGCGGAGCCGCCGTTGAAGCTGGTGCTTCTCGAAGGCGAGCCGGGGCAGGCCACCGTGATGGACCACCTTGGCGTCGAGGTCGAATCGACCGACCAGGTCAGCGCGGCCAGCAGTCGTCTCACTGGGGAAGGCCTGGACACGCTGACCGAGGACAACACGACGTGTTGCTATGCCGTGCAGGACAAGGTCTGGGTGCACGGTCCCGGCCAGGAGCCGTGGGAGGTCTACACGGTCAAGGCTGACTCGGCGACGTTCGGCGAGGACAGTGCCGCGCTCGCCACCCCGGCCACCTGTTGCCAGCCTGAGGCCGACGAATCCAAGCAGCCGCAAGGTTGCTGTGCGTAGTAGAAGCGCCCCGGGGTCGTGAGCGTTGCGAGCGGTTCCATTGGGCGGAAGCGCAAAGGCGTCAGGTGCTGGGCGACCTCGCCGGGGCTTGGTGTGTGGGTTTCGCGTCGTCTAACGCCCCAAAACCCACACACCCCAGCCGATCGGGGTCGTCAGCATGGGCGAGTGGTAACTCTGCTCCGTTAGCTGCAGCTGTGGCGCAGCGCCTGAGGCCCCGAGCCTGTCGGTCAGTGAGGCGTGAGGTGATTTTAGGTCGTTCAAGTTCCTAAAAGCTCCTCACCTCCGCCCCCGCGCCGGTCTAGCAAAGCTAGGCCTGACATCACGACTTCGTTGGGGAACGCTGGCTGTGGTGGGGGGGTGTTTTGGGGGGGGGGGGCGCCCCACCAGAGCCCCCCACCCACACCCCCGCCGCAACGCGGGGGGGTATATAAAAAAAAAAAACCCCC
>NZ_JBHWEB010000207.1:0-9638 GCF_042734395.1 Amycolatopsis sp. NPDC059657
GGACGGCTCTAACCGCCCGCAACGCTCACGACACTCCCCTCAGAGGGTGACGGACCAGGTGTCCAAGACACCGGTGTCACCGGGCCCGTAGTCGGTCACCCGCAGCTGCCAGCGCCCGCCCGCCGGGGACGACGCGTTGGGCACCGTGAAGGTGCGGGTCCCGTTCCAGGCGGTGCAGCTGCTGCCGCCGCTGTACTTGAGCGGGTAGCCCTTGCCGCTGGGGTCGAGCAACGTGATGCCGAGGTCTTCGGCGCAGGTGTGGTTGATCGTCACCGCGACGGTGAGCGGCGAGACCGCCTGGCCGGTCAGTGTCGAGGTGATCGGGCTGAAGATCTGCTGGTAGTCGCGGATCGGGTAGTCGGTGCCGTTGCTCAGGGTGCGTGCGCCGCCTCCGCCGTTCTGGGTGCGGGCGGACACCGGGGCGCTCGCGGGTGAGATGTTGCCCGCGGCGTCGCGTGCCTTGATCGTGAACGTGTAGGCGGTGTCGGGGTTCAGGCCGGTGACCGTGGCGGTGGTGCCCGCGGCGGAGGTCGCGAGCGTGGAGCCGTTGTAGATGTCGTAGCCGGTGACGCCGATGTTGTCCGTCGCGGCGTCCCAGGCGAGGGAGACGCTGCTGGAGGTGGTGGCGGTGGAACGCGGGTTGGCGGGCGCGGTCGGCGCGGTCGTGTCCTCGTCGCCGCCGCCGGTGACGAGCTTGAGCTGCCACTTGTTCAGCGCTTCACCGACGGGCTGGAAGATGGACATGTCGCCGTCGCTGGGGTTTTCGACGCATTGCGAAGGTCCGCCGTCGTGCAGGCCGGTGGCCTTGCTGCCGAGCAGCCAGCCGCCGCCCGAGTCGCCGCCGAGTGAGCAGGCGGTGGTCCAGGTGAGGTCTTCGATGATCAGGCCGCCGCCGTAGTCGACGGACTTGTGCGTGTACTTGACCTCGCCGCACTTCCAGTGCGAGGTGTTGCCGGAGTGGCAGACGCGGTCGCCGACCATGGCCTCGGCCTGGCCGGTGAGGGTGATCGCGGGTTCGCCCCAGGTGTTGACCGCGGCGGAGAGGTTCCAGCCGGCTTCGGTCACCGCGACGACGCCCATGTCGCCTTCGCGCGCGTTGACGCTGTGCGTGCCGCCGACGTTCGAGGTGCCGACGCGGTTCTGCTGGCCGGACGCGCCGTACGCGGCTTGGTCGCGGTCGTTCGTGCAGTGCCCGGCGGTGAGGAAGTGCTTGGCGCCCGCGGCATCGGTCACTCCGAAGCCGACCGAGCAGTAGGTCTCGCTGCCCGGCCACCACGGGTTGCCGGTCTGGACGGTGCCGGACTGCTGCCGCGGCGACGAGGTCGTCTCGGTGATCCGGATGCCGAGTTCCTTGGCCCGGTACAGGAAACTGTCGGTCGCGGCGGTCGTGCGCGAGCGGTCGACGGAGACGGCGACGTCGTTGTTGCGCACATCGATGCCCCAGCCGAACACCCCGGGAACGCCGGTGCCGACCAAGGCGCGGACGGCGTCGTCGGCGCGGTCGAGGTCCGCCTGCGTTCTGGTCACGAGCTTGGCTTCGGCGCCACTCGCGCGGGCGGCGTCGGCCGCGGCGGGGGTCGTGACGGCCAGCGTCAGCTTGCCGGACGAGGCGTCGAACCACTGCCCTGCCGACTGCGCGCGCAGCGCGGCGGGCAGTGCCGCGGCGACCCGATGGGCGCTGTCCTGGGCGGTGAGCTGGGTGCGTGCCTGGTCGGCGGTGAGGCCGAACGCGGCGGCCACGCCGTCGATCGCGGCCTGCGGTAGCTGGGGTCCCGGTGGCGGCGCGGCGTCGGCCGCGTGCAGGCCGAGCCCGAGCGCGGCCACGCTCAGCAGACAGGCGAAAGTGCTTCGACGGCGCATGCTCACTCCTCGAATCGGAATCGGATGCGCTGAAGGTAATTCGGGCGGACCATGGATTTTAAGATCCGCAAGTAGTTAACAATTAAGAGCTATTCGTCCCAATCCCAGTCGAACCCATAGCATCCTGGACCGAAATTGAGCGCGACACCGTGCACGGAACCGTTACCTGGCAACACTTCCGAGGACTCGGCGGGGTGACCGTCCAGTTCGGAATACCGGCGGCACCGCACCGGAAGCGCCTTGGGTGAGAATCGGATCTCGAGGACGTATTCGCGTACTGGCAGCCGGAATTTGCGTTCGTAGTTGGTCGCTTCAGGACAGGGCCTGCGATTCACCAGTGTGTGCTCGGTGAGCACGGTCTCCCCGCGCGCGAGCGGGCGTTCGAAGAGCAGTTCGACGACGAGCAGCCCGTCCTCAGGCCGGTGCACGCTGCGTCCGGGGCGGCAGCCACGCAAGGAACGCAGTGCGGGCAGCGGGCGGTCGTGCTCGTCGATGTGCATGATCACCACCCAGCGGTCCGGCCCGTCGGCTTCGGCGCGCAGCACCTGCCGTGACCGGATGGCGAGTTCTTCGCGGCCGGGCCCCACGGTGACCACGTCGTGCTGGCTGATCCTGGTCAGCCGCTCGTCCCAGCGGGTGTCGACGTCGCTGACGGCCGCGTCGATCCGGCCGCGGTCGGGCCAGAACCGCCCGATCTCGGGCAGCCCGTCGGCCCGGCCAGTCCATTTCCCGCGGGCCCGAGGCGGTCCGAGCAGCGCGATCAGCGCGCCCGGCGGCACTTCGAGCAGCTGTTCCAGATGCCGCAGCCCGAGCACGGAATCGCGGCGTTCGGGCCTGCTGCGCCCGGATTGCCAGTAGCTCAAGGTCGCCGAGGTGATCGAGACGCCGCGGGCGTGCAGGTGATCGCGCAGCCGGTCGAGGCTCAGCCCGCGGGCCTTGATGGCCTCGCGCAGCGCGTCGGCGAACGGCCCGGTGCGCAGCAGGCGGTCGAACTCGGGCCGGGGGTTCGCTCGGCTCATCACGGCTCCCCACGTCACGTGCAGGTGATCGTAGATCGGCCGGGACGGAGGACCAAGCGTTAACAGTTAAGAGAGGTCTCGCCGAAAGTTCGTAGACAGCCCCGGCGGGCTCCGATCCACTGTGCGAGGCGGTTTTCGCGAGCGAGGAGGCCTTTCATGGCGGAAGTGAGCCGGCGGACGTTCTTGGCGGCGACCGGGGCGGCGGCGTTGGCGCCGATGGCACCGGACGTGGCCACGACGGGCACCATCGCCGACGTCAAGCACATCGTGATCCTGATGCAGGAGAATCGCAGCTTCGACCACTACTTCGGCACCATGAAGGGCGTGCGCGGGTTCGCCGACCGCGCCACGATCCAGCTGCCTGGCGGGTTTTCGGTGTTCAACCAGCCCAATGGGCTCGGCAGGCAGTATCCGTTCGCGTTGCGCGGGCCCGGCGGGAACGCCGAGACGCTCGCGCAGTGCCAGGGCGATATCGCGCATTCGTGGGGTGATCAGCATGGGGCGTGGAACCAGGGGAAGCTGGACCGGTGGATGGCGGCGAAGAACAAGATCGGCTGTCTCGGTTATCTCGACCGGACCGATCTGCCGTTCCACTACGCGCTGGCCGACGCGTACACGATCTGCGACGCCTACCACTGCTCCGGGCTGACGGCGACGGGTCCGAATCGGACGTTCCTGTTCAGCGGCATGATCGACGCCGCGGGCCGCTACGGCAAGCCCGCGAGCGACGGTGGCGAGGAGTCGGGGCTGACCTGGCAGACCTATGCCGAGGTGCTGCAGAACGCGGGCATCACGTGGCGGGTGTTCCAGAACGCGAAGAACAACTACGGCGACAACGGGCTGGCGTATTTCAAGCAGTTCGCGAACGCGCTGCCCGGATCGCCGCTTTACGACCGCGGCATGTCGAGTGTGCCCGCGGTCACGGGTAACACTCCTGACGACATCCTCGCCGCGATCAGGGCGGCCGCGGTGGGTGGCACGCTGCCGCAGGTGTCGTGGGTGGTGACCGACCAGATCACCTCCGAGCACCCGATCGGGCCGCCGGTCAACGGCGAACGGTTCGTCAGCGGGCTGCTCAAGGCGCTCGCCGCGGATCCCGCCACGTTCAACAGCACCGCGGTGTTCCTCAACTACGACGAGAACGACGGCTTCTTCGACCATGTGCCGCCGCCGTCGCCCGCGGCGGGCACGGCGGACGAGTTCGTCAGCGGGACGCCGGTGGGGCTGGGGTTCCGGGTGCCGATGATCGTGATGTCGCCGTGGAGCCGGGGCGGCTGGGTCGATTCGGAGGTCTTCGACCACACCTCGGTGATCCGGTTCATGGAGACCTGGTCGGCCGCGATCGGCAAACCGGCCGCCTGCCAGACGATCAGCGCGTGGCGCCGGTCGGTGTGCGGGGACCTGACCTCGGCGTTCGACTTCGCGAACCCCGTCTACGGGCTGCCCGCCCTGCCGACGCCGGGTCCGCCGATCTCGGCAGGGACGTGCGCTCCCCTGCCGAACCCGACGCCGCAGAACAACGCGCAGCCGCCGCAGGAGCCGGGCACCAAGCCGGCTCGGGCGTTGCCGTATCAGGCGAACGCGTCGATCTCGTCGTGGCTGTACGGGGCGAACGGGCAGATCCAGCTCAACATCACCATGGCCAACGAGGGCCCGCTCGCGAAGAAGGCTGCGCATTTCTCCGTCTACGCCAACGCTTTCCGCAGCGGCGGGCCATGGCAGTACACGGTGGCCGCCGGTGGCACGACGACCGATTTCTTCAACTGCGGCAGCGGCTTCGGCGACGGGAACTACGACTTCACCGTGGTGGGGCCGAACCGTTTCCTGCGCCGGGTGCGCGGCAACGCGAGCAAGAAGCTGGAGGCGCGTTCGCGGATCGCGGTGACCGCGAGCACCGGGAAACTGGCGCTGTGGCTGGATTTCGTGAACGACTCGGCCGCGTCGACGACGTTCACGGTGACGTCGAACAACTACCGCTCAGACGGTCCGTGGACGTACACGGTGGCCGCCGGGCAGAGCGGGAGCGACTACTTCAACGCGGTCGCGAACGCCAACGGCTGGTACGACTTCACGGTCACCACGGCCGCGGACGCCGGCTGGTCACGCCGGTTCGCCGGGCACATCGAAACGGGCGCGCCCAGCGTCACGGGCTGAAGGGCTCGTGAGTGGTATGGCCGGTTAGAACCGGTCATACCACTCACGACCCCAATGCCGAGGGTGACTCGCCGTCGGCGACCAGCAGGCGGGGTGCGCCGGAGCCGTTGGCGGGGACCGCCCAGACGTCGGCGTGGCCGCCGTCGCGGCGGAGCGCGTAGCCGATGGTGCGGTTGTCGAGCCAGGCGGCCTGGTCGTCGACGCTGCGGGTTTCGGCGAGCGCGGTGACCGTGCCGCTGGCGAGGTCGAGCACCGAGAGCCGCCAGCCTTTGGCGGGGTCACCGTCCACAGCGGACTTGTAGGCGATGCGGCGGTTGTCCGGCGAGAGCGACGGGCATTCGACGTTGTCGCGGATGGTGTGCGCGGTGCGGGCCGCGGAGGCGCCTTCGACGAGGTAGCGGTGGGCGCCGGTGGACATGGTCGCGTAGAAGCGGTTGTCGTCCTGCGCGAAGGTGACGCCCCAGAAGTTGAGGTCGGCGGCTTGGTACGGCTTGCCGTCGACGGTGACCGCGAAGTCCTCGAGTGTGCCTTCGAGGTCGCCGGTGCGCAGGTCGAGGGTGCCCGCGCGGGTGGAGAAGCGGCCGCCGTTGTAGGAGTCGCCGGTGACGAAGACCGTCCAGGCGGCGCGCTGCCCGCTCGCGGAAACCCGGGCGCGGTTGGGCAGGCCGACGAGCGGGATCTCGCGTTGCGGGTTGAGCTGGGTGTCGAGCACGACGAGCTGGTAGGTGGTGAGCCCCGCCTCCGGGCGCAGGCAGAGTCCGGTGCCGCCCGCGGCGTAGACGCGGTTGCAGCTCAGTGGGGAGACCGCGCGCACACCGTCGGCGTCGAGGGTGGCGAGATGGCCGCGGTCGGCGTCGGCGGTGCTGATGAAGAGCAGCCGTGGCCCTGGCGTGAGGGTCACCGCGCCCGCGGCCCCAGCCGCCGAGGCGTCGTGGTCGCGGGAACTCGCGATGTAGACGATCGCGGCCGCGAGCAGCACGACGACCCCGGTGACGGCGATGAGGACACGGTGTCTCATGCGCGTGCCTTGCGCAGCAGCGCGAACGTGCCCGCGATCGCGGCGAGCACCATGACGGCGGCGGCCGAGATGGCCGTGGTGGCGCCCCAGAACTGCCAGGCCAGTCCGAAAAGGACGGAGGAGACCAGATAGGACAGTGCCTGCCCGGTCTGGATGAGCGAGATGCCGGTCGTGCGCAGCGCTTCGGGCAGTACCGGTCCGGCGAGCGCCATCAGGACGCCGTCGGTGGACGCGTAGAACGCGCCGTAGAGCCCGAGTGCGAGCGCGAACAGCGGCCAGCCGCGCATCGGGCTGGCCAGCAGGAGGTAGACGGCGACGAGGCCGCCGTATCCGGCGAGCAGGACCGGCAGTCTGCCGACGCGGTCGGCGAGCGCGCCCAGTGGCGCGGCGAGCACCAGGTAGGCGAGGTTGGTGCCGACGGCGAGGAGCGGGAACCAGCCGGTCGCGATGTCCTCTTTGCGTTGCAGCAGCAGGTAGACGAACCCGTCGCCGATGGTGGACATGCCGAGCACACAGGCCGCGAGCAGTAGCCGCCGCACCCCGGCGGCGCGCAGGAGCGCCAGTGCGGCGCGGGGTGAGACGGTCCCGGCGGGCGGGCGCGCGGTGCGGCGGTCGCGGACGAACAGGACGAGCAGCAGCACGCCGATCGCGCCGACGCAGAAGCTGGTGAAGAACACGGCGTCGAAGGCTTCGGCACCGGCCGCGGCGAGCACGGCGAGTGCGACCAGCGGGCCCGCGAACGCGCCCGCGCTGTCCATCGCGCGGTGCACCCCGAACGCGCGGCCGAGCATGTTCTCGGGTGCGGACAAGGTGATCAGCGCGTCGCGAGGGGCCGTGCGCAGGCCTTTGCCCGCGCGGTCGGCGGTGATCACCGCGCCGATCGCGGTCGCCGACGAACCCGCTGCCATCAGCCCGAGCTTGGCAACGGCCGAGAGCCCGTAGCCGAGGCCCGCGATGGCTTTGCGCCTGCGGACCCGGTCGGCGAGATAGCCGCCGGCGAGCCGCAGCAACGCGGTCGCGCCGGTGTAGAGGCCGTCGACCAGCCCGTACGCGGCGGGGCTCAAATGCAGGCCGAGCACCAGGTAGACGGGCAGGATCGCGGTGACCATCTCCGAGGAGATGTCGGTGACCAGGCTGACGCTGCCGAGTGCGAACACGTTGGCGCCGACGGCGGTGAACCTGCGCCGGGACCCCGCTTCGGCGTGGTCCCGGCGTCCGATGGTGGACAGGTACAAGCGCTATTGCCAGACGTCGGTGATCGGCGACTTGCTCGCGGCGTTGTTGATGCCGGGCAGGCCGTAGGCGGCTTCGATGGTGCGGAGCACGGTGTAGTGGTTGATGGATTCGCTGTAGCTGCCGATCTTCACGTGGTCGCCGACGAAGGCGGTGAAGATCTGGTTGACCGAGGTGCCGCTGTCCTCGTCGAAGGTGACGATCAGCAGGCTGTTGTGCGTCTTGGCCCACTGGGCGTAGGCGTCGAGGTGGCTCTTGAGCCACTTGTCGCCGGTGCTGATCGAGCAGTCGTGCATGTCGTTGCACATGTCCGGGGTCACGAAGGCCACGGTCGGCAGTTGCGTGAAGTCGGTCGGGAAGGCGGAGTTGCGCAGGTTGGCCGAGGCGGGGATGTTGCTGAAGTCGACCCAGCTGTTGTGCTTGCGCCGGTAGGTGCCGCTGGAGCAGCCGGTGTAGCCGTCGGACGGCATGGCCTCGGAGTAGCCCTTGAAGCTCTTGCCGGCGCCGGAGAGCTGGGAGCCGAGGTTGGCCTTGGCGCCGAGGTTGATCGGGCAGGCGTCGTCGGTGACACCCTGCGGCGAGCCGGAGAACAGCGCGACGTAGTTCGGCTGGCTCGGGTGGGTGATCGCGAAGGAGTTGGTGAACTTCGCGCCCTGCCCGGCGAGCGAGTTGAAGTACGTCGCGCTGGAGCTGCCGTTGATCGAGGAGTACTTCTTGTTCTCGAACATGACCAGCACGATGTGGTCGAAGGCGGGCACCACCGAGGCGGTCGGCTGGATCGCGGGTGCCGTGGGTTCCGATGCTTGGACGGCGGTGAACACCCCCGCCGCCACCAGCGTCGTCGCCGCGAGCGCGGTCACGATCCGCTTCCGGAACATGAGTCCTCCTGCAGGGTGTGGGTGAGGGCGCCTCATGGTGGCCACGGCAGTGAGACGACTCGTGCCTCGCCGTCATCCAACCGGTGCCCCCGGCGTGAACAACAGAAGTCGCCCCCGACCGGCGCAGGCTGAAAGTGGAGAACGCCGCAAAAGGGAGATTTCCGCTATTCCAGCCATTCGGTGACGATCTCGGAGCTGGCGTGGATGTTGACCAGCTTCGCGACGGCGTCGGTGTGGTTGACGAACTTGTGCGGGGTCCGTGGCGGCACGACGGCCACATCGCCCGCCACGGCGACGGCGCTCTCGCCGCCGATGGTCACGGTGACCGAGCCTTCCTGCACGACGAAGACCTCTTCGTACTCGTGCTGGTGCAGCTTGGGCCCGTCGCCCGGCTTGGCGGTGACGAGGAAGAAGGAGACGCCGACGCCGCCGTGGTCCTTTCCGGTGAACTGGGACCCCGGCAGCTGGCTCTGGTTGACGATCAGCACGGTCTTTCTCCTCCGCTCGAAGGGCTTTCGCCGAACCTACCCCGGGGTCGTGAGTGGTATTGCCGGTTAGAACCGGCCGGAACACTCACGAGTCCGCCCTTTCGGGCAGGCCTGCGTGGCCCGGTCGGCCCTAGCATGCGGGAATGAGTGTGCTCGGCTCGGTGGTCTCGCGTGATGGTTCGGTCGTCGGTTTCGAGGTGACCGGACATGGCCCGCCGCTGGTGCTGGTGCACGGCGGCACCGCCGACCGCGGCCGCTGGGCGCCGGTGCTGCGGCAGCTCGCGGACCGGTTCACGGTGTACGCGGTGGACCGGCGCGGCCGGGGGCTGAGCACGGCCGAAGCCGAGACCTACGCGCTGGCGAGGGAAGGCGAGGACATCGCCGCCGTCGCGGAGGCCGCGGGACGCGACGTCTATGTCGTCGCGCATTCCTACGGCGCGTTGTGCGCGCTGGAGGCTGCCGCGCTCACCGACGCGATCGGACGGATGGTGTTGTACGAGCCGCCGATCCCGACCGCGGGGAACCCGGTGTTCACTGCGGCGGTGCGTGACCGGATCCGGTCGGCGCCGGATCCGGAGACGCGGCTCGAGACGTTCTTCCGTGAGGTGATCCATGTGCCGGACTCGGAGCTCCCGGCGATGAAACGCACCCCGGTGTGGCAGGCGCGGCTTGCGGCGGTGCACACGATCGTCCGGGAACTCGACGCGGTCGAGGCGTTCACCGTCACGCCTCGGCTGGCCGGAATTTCCGTGCCCGTGCGGCTTTTCCTGGGCACGGAAAGCCCGGCGTACTTCGCTCCGGCCGCGGAGGCGGTGGTTGCGGCGCTCCCCCACGCGGACATCGTGGAGTTGCGTGGGCAGGACCACCTGGCGATTGATCGGGCGCCGGAGGAGTTCGTGACGGGGGTGGTGGGGTTCGTGAGTGGTATTGGCGGGTTGTACCGGCCCAAACACAAACGACCAAGGTTACGTTGGTGGGGGAGGGGGTC
>NZ_JBHWEB010000208.1:0-9332 GCF_042734395.1 Amycolatopsis sp. NPDC059657
ACCCCCTCTTTACGGGTGGGGGCTGTGGGGTGCTAACTACCACCCCCACGGCCCCCTCACCTCAAGCCCGCCCGAGGCTTGCGGGCGCCCCCCGCCGGACTTGGTGAAGGAATCCCTCACCAGCCAGCCACATTCGGCTTTCCGCACAATAGAACCCGCCCGCAACACTTACGACCCCTAAGTCCTCAGCCAGACAGCGGTGTCGGCGGGGAGGCGGCCGTCTACCAAAGGCCCGCTGGCCAGCAGCACTTCGCCGGTGATGTCGACGGGTGCGCCGGAAAGGTTGACCACGCAAGAGAACTCGGCCGAGCGACGGAACGCCAGCACGTCCGGCTCCGACGGGAGCCATTCCATCGAGCCGTCGCCCAGTTCCGCCGAGCGCAACCGCAACGCCGCCCGGTACAGGCTGAGCATCGACCCGGGATCCTCGGACTCCGCCTCGACCGTGTAGTCCTTCCACACCGCGGGTTGCGGCAGCCAAGAAGACTCGCCGAAGCCGAACGGCGGCTCGGACCCTGACCACGGGATCGGCACCCGGCATCCGTCACGGCCGGGGTCCGCGCCCTTCGTCCGCGCGAACACGGGGTCCTGCCGCAGCTCGTCCGGGATGTCCTCGATCTCCCAAAGCCCCAGCTCTTCGCCTTCGTAGACGTAGACGCCGCCGGGCAAAGCCATCGCCAGCAAGGCCGCAGCCCGTGAACGCCGGGTGCCCATCTCGAGATCCACCGGCGTCCCGTGCAACCGGTCCGCGAAGCTGAAGCCGGTGTCGCCGGACCGGCCGTATCTGGTCACGGGTCTCGTGACGTCGTGGTTCGACAGCACCCACGCGGCGGGTGCGCCGACCTCCTGATGCGCCGCGAGCGTCCGCGAGATGACGTCACGGAACCGCGACGCGTCCCACGGGCATACCAGGAAGTCGAAGTTGAACGCCGAGTGCAGCTCGTCGCGGCGCAGGTACCGGGCGGCGCGGCCCATGTCCGGCAGCCACATCTCGGCGACCAGCACGCGTTCGCCCGCGTAGCTGTCCGCGATCTTGCGCCACGACCGATAGATGTCGTGCAGCCCGTCGAGATCGGAAAACGGCGAAAATCCCTCCACCGCCGCGAGATCGGGCAACGACGGATCCTTCACCAGCCCGTCGGCGACGTCGATGCGGAAGCCGTCGACGCCGCGGTCGAACCAGAACTTCAGTATGTCCTCGAACTCCGCCCTGATCTCCGGGTTGTCCCAGTTGAAGTCCGGCTGGCGCGAGCTGTAGAGATGCAGGTACCACTCCCCGTCGGGCACCCGCGTCCACGCCGAGCCGCCGAAGCGCGAAGGCCAGTCGTTCGGCGGCTCGGAACCGCCGGGGCCACGTCCCGGCCGAAACCAGAACCGTTCCCGCTCAGGCGATCCCGGCCCGGCGGCCAGCGCCGCCTGGAACCAGCGGTGCTCGTCCGAACAGTGGTTCGGGACGATGTCGATGATCACCCGCAACCCCAGCTCATGCGCCTCGGTGATCAGCGCCTCCGCCTCGGCGAGCGTGCCGAACGCCGGGTCGATGTCGCGGAAGTCGGCGACGTCGTAGCCGCCGTCGTCCATCGGTGACGGGTACCACGGTGTGAACCAGATCGCGTCTATGCCCAGCTCCGCCAGGTACGGCAGCCGCGAGCGCACCCCGGCGAGATCGCCGACGCCGTCGCCGTTCCCGTCGGCGAAGCTGCGGATGTAGACCTGGTAGATGGCGGAACCACGCCACCAAGAGTCGGTCACTTGCCCCTCCTATCCTTTGAGACTGCCTGCGGTGAGCCCGGCGAGAATGTGGCGCTGGAAGGCCAGGAACAGCAGGACCATCGGCACACTGGCCAGCACGAGCCCGGCGACCAGCAGGTTGAGCGGCATGTCGATCGCCACCCGCTGCAGCATCACGCTCAGCGTCTGCTTCCCGCTGTCGGAGAAGACCAGCAGCGGCCAGATGAAGTCCTTCCACGCGGTGACCACCGCGAAGATCGACACCACGGCGAGGATCGGCCGCGACATCGGCAGCACGATCCTGACCAGGATCCGCACCGGACCGGCGCCGTCGATCGTGGCCGCTTCGACGATCTCGTCCGGTATCTGGTCGAAGAACCGTTTGAGCAGATAGATGTTGAACGCGTTCGCCGCCGCAGGCAGCCAGATCGCGGCGGGGGAGTTGAGCAGCCCGAGGTCCGCGACGGTCACGTAGGTCGGCACCAGCAATGCCGCGGCCGGCAGCATCAGCGTCGCGAGCATCAGGCCGAGCACGAGGTTGCCGAGCCTCGGCCGGAGCTTCGAAAGCGCGTACGCCGCGGGCACGTCGACGGCGAGCTGCACCAGCCACGCGCCGCCCGCGACCACGATGGTGTTGAGGAAGTACTTGCCCAGGTCCATTTCCTTCCAGGACTGGACGTAGGTCTCCGGATGCCACTGCTCCGGCACGATCGTCGGCGGCACCTTCGCGAGTTCGCTCGACGACTTCATCGCGCCGGTCACGGCCCAGTACAAGGGAAACAGGAACGCGATCGTGAACAGCACCAGCGTCAGCACCAGCACGACCCAATAGATGGTCTTGCCCTTGCGGCTGCGCAGTTGTGACGGTGAGACAAGAGTCCTCATGAGGTCTCCTTCGTCAGCCGCACGTACATGGCCGAGAACACGCCGAGCGCGATGAACAGCAGCACACTCATCGCGCTGGCCGAGCCGAAGTCGTTGTACACGAACGCGTACCGGTACAGCAGGAGCAGCACGGTGACGGTCGAGTCGTCCGGCCCGCCGCCGGTCATCACGTACGGCTCGGTGAACACCTGCATGGTCGCGACCACCTGCAGCAGCAACAGCACCAGCAGCACGAACCGGGTCTGCGGGTAGGTGACGTGCCGCAGCCGTTTCCACATCCCCGCGCCGTCGAGCTCGGCAGCTTCGTACAGCTCGCCGGGAATCGTCTGCAACGCGGCCAGATAGATGAGCGTCGTGCTGCCCATATTGGCCCAAGTGGACACGAAGACCAGTGAAAGCATGGCCGTGGTGCTGGAATCCAGCCACTGCGAGGTCGGCAGCCCGACAGCGTCCAGCCCCTGGTTGAACAACCCGGAACCCGGGTCGTAGAACCATTTCCACATCAGCGCGGTGACCACCGGCGGCAGCATCACCGGCAGGTAGACGACCAGCCGGAAGTACGCCTTCGCGTGGCGTAGCTCGTTGAGCAGCACCGCGGTCAGGAACGGCACGAAGAACCCGAATACCAGCGCGAGTCCGGTGAACAGCAAAGTGTTGCGCCAGGCGACACCGAACAGCGGATCGTCGAAAAGCTTCGTGAAGTTCCCGAAACCGACCCACGACGGGTCATTGACGAAGTCGACCTGCTGGAAACTGAGCAGCACCCCGCGCACGATCGGATACCAGGAAAACACGGCGAAGCAGGCCAGCGCGGCGCACAGGAGCCCGTACGCCGTCAGGTTCTCCTTGATCTTGCGCCGCAGTCGCAGGTTCGCGGATGGGCGAGCGGCCCGCGGGGAGGCCGCGGGCCGCTCGAGGACACTACTTGACCTGGGCGAGGACACTGTTGACCTTGGACTCGGCCGACGCGAGCAACTGATCGATATTGGCTTCCTTGTCGGTCAGCACCGCCTGCATCACGCTGTCCAGCGCGGCGTAGATCTGCTGCGCGCTGGGCGGCTCGATGCTGCCCTTGATCTTGGTCGCGGTGTCCATATAGGACTTGTAGTTGACCGCGGGCACGTTCTGATACTTGAGCTTGACCTGCTCCTGCTGCTCACGCACGGCGCCCTGCCAGATGTCAGGGGTGGGCGGTGCGGGCAGGCCGACCGGCTGCTTGCCATCGGCGAAGGTCTTGACGTAGGTGTCGAAACGGTCCGGGTTGAGGAACTTCCACTGGATCCAGGTGAGCCCGGCCTTGATCTTCTCCGGCGACGCCTTCGGGTTGACCATGTAACCCTCGCCGCCGAGCAGAGTGCCTTGGCCGCCGGGAAGCCCGGCCAGCCCGTAGTCCTCGTACTTGCCGTTGAACTGCTTGACCAGCACCGGAATGTTGTCAGGGGCTGCCATGTACATGCCGAGCTGGCCCGCGCCCATCATGCGCTGCACGTCCTGCGCCTCCAGCAGCTGCTTGCTGCCCATGGAGTCGTCCTCCCAGCGCATCTGACGGAGGTGGTTCAGCGCGGCTTTGCCCTTGTCGTTGTTGAAGTCGGCCTTCCACGACTCGCCGTCCTTGCGCGCGATCTGGCCGCCGAGCGAGTACAGCCAGCTGGTCATGTGCCAGCCGCCCTGATTGTTCTTGCTGTAGTCGGCGTAGCCGACGGTGCCGTTGCCGAGCGCGGCGATCTTCTTCGCGGCCGCGCGGACCTCGTCCCAGGTCTTCGGCGGGTTGTCCGGGTCGAGCCCGGCCTTGGTGAACAACGGGCGGCTGTAGATCAGGCCCATCGAGTAGTTGGCCGTCGGGAGGCCGTAGAGCTTGCCGCTCGCGTCGCGGAAGTTGTCCAGCAATTGCGGCTGGATATCGTTGATGTGCGGGAGGGTCTTCACCGCTTCCGTGATGTCCGCCGCCTGCCGACGCGCGATGATCTGGGCGGGGTCGGTGAAGTAGACGTAGTAGACGTCCTCGAGCTGACCGCCCGCCAGCTTCGCCGAGAACGTCTTCGGGTCCATGAACCCTTCGTGCGGTTCGAGATCGATGTCGGGATGCGATGCCTCGAACTCGGCCACCTCTTTGTCGAACACCTGCCGCTCAAAGGCTTGCGTCTGCGGCGGCTGGCCGGTGATGGTGACTTTGACCTTGCCGCCGGCCGCCTTTTCCTCGGTGCCGGACGAACAGGCGGTGGCTGTCGCGAGGCACGCGACAGCCACCACTACCAGGGTTCTGCGGATACGAAGGCTCTGCATGGGTGCCTCTTCTCGCGGTACAGAGTGATGGCAGTCACCCTAAAGTGTCCGAGCAGATCACCGCAAGAGTTGGACGAGACTTCGCAAGTTATGGACAGCGGGCAGTCGACCCCCGGACGACGAGTTCGGGTGCGAAGAGCAGCTCTTCGGCCGCGACGGATCCGCCATTCGTCTGCTTGACCAGTAGTTCGACGGCCGCGCGGCCCATCGCCTCTATCGGCTGACGGGTCGTCGTCAGCGGCGGGTCGGTGCAGTTCATGAGCGCGGAATCGTCGTAACCGACCACCGAAACGTCGCTCGGTACTGAAAGTCCTTGCCGTCGCGCGGCACGCACGGCGCCGAGCGCGAGCAGGTCGCTCGCGCACAGCACGGCCGTGACGCCGCGGGGCAGCAAGCGCGCTGTCGCGGCATGACCGCCCTCGATGGAGAACATGCCGTGCTCGACGTACTCGTCCGAAAGCCCGGCCTTCGCGATGCACGTCTTGAACGTGGCGAGCTTGCGCCGGGAGGGGATGTGGTCGGGCGGGCCGAGCACCAGCCCGATCTTCTGATGGCCCAGCGAGGTCAGGTGCCCGACGGCCTGTTCGACCGCGACGATGTCGTCGCAGGACACCTGCGGCAGCCCGAGGTGCTCGACGGCCGCGTTGATCAGCACGGTGGGGATCTTGCGCTCGACGAGGCGGTGATAGTGCGTGTGCACCGCGTCGGCCTGCGCGAAGAGGCCGCCTGCGAAGACGACGCCGGACACATGCTGCTCCAGCAGCAGCTCGACATACTCGGCCTCGGAGACCCCACCCGCCGTGCGGGTGCACAGCACCGGGGTGAAGCCCTGCTGGGCGAGCGCGTTGCCCATGATCTCGGCGAACGCGGGGAAGATGGGGTTCTGGAGTTCGGGCAGCACGAGCCCGACCAGCCGCGCGCGCTCGCCGCGTAGCTGGGTCGGCCGTTCGTACCCCATCACGTCCAGCGCGGTGAGAACGGCGGTGCGGGTGCTGTCGGAAACCCCGGATCGGCCGTTGAGCACCCGGCTGACCGTGGCCTCGCTGACCCCGACCTTGCGGGCTACTTCGGCAAGTCGACGCGTCATGTCTGTAATTATGCGGCAAACTTGCGCAAGAATCGAGCGCGTACTTGCGCGTGTCTGCTGTAGTCCTGAAGAACTAGGTCTCAGGTTGTAAGGGGAACCCCTTAGCGCAGCTGAGTGACTTCGTGGCGGAGCCCAGGCAAGTCCCGCTAGGAATGGCTTATCTCGACAGGGGAGAAATTCATGCGAAAACGCCTTATGGCATTGGGAATGTGCGCGCTCATTCTCGCTTCGACACTGGGAGCCACCAGCGCGAACGCCGCGCCCGCGCTGGACTGGCAGCCCTGCCAGGGACTGCCGGCACCACTGGAATGCGCCACGCTCACCGTGCCGCTCGACTACCGGAATCCCGGCGGCGCCAAGCTCGACGTGGCCGTCTCCCGGCTGAAGAGCACCAACCCGCAGGCGCGCCGCGGCGCGCTGCTGCTCAACCCTGGCGGGCCTGGCGGCTCGGGCCTCGACCTGCCGCTGGCGATCGCGCAGCTCTCGCCAGCCAGCCTGACCGACGCCTATGACCTCATCGGCTTCGACCCGCGTGGCACCGGCAAGAGCTCGCCCGTCACCTGCGCGCTGACGCCGGAACAGCTGGACCAGAGCAAGGTGATCCCGTATCCGGCGCCGAACGGGGACATCGCCGAGAACGTCGCCTACGCCAAGCAGGTGGCGAAGCAGTGCCGTGAGCATTCCGGCAAGGTGCTGCCGTTCATCACCACGCAGAACACCGCGCGTGACATGGACGGCATCCGCGCCGCCTTGGGTGAGAAGAAGATCTCGTACCTGGGTTATTCGTACGGCTCATACCTGGGCGCTGTGTACACGACGATGTTCCCTGCCCAGTCGGACCGGATCGTGCTGGACAGCGTCGTCGACCCGCGTGAGGTCTGGCGGACGGTCTGGCAGCAATGGGGTCCCTCGAACGAAGAGCGGTTCGAGGACTTCGCGAAATGGGCCGCGCTGCGCGACCCGAGCTACGGTCTCGGCGCGACACCTGCCGCGGTACGGGCGACCTATCTGAACCTCGCCGCGAAGCTCGACAAGGCGCCGCTGGGTTCGTACACCGGAAACATCTTCCGCGGACAGGTACGCGGCGCGCTGTACGACGACCACAACTTCGCGATCATGGCCAAGCAGATCCAGGGGCTTCTGGGCGGCCAAGCACCGCCGCCGCCCTCGGGGCCTCCCGGCGACGAGGGCCAGTCTTCGCTGGCCACCTTGTGGGGTGTTGCCTGCGACGACGCCACGTGGCCAGGTTCGATCGCGCAGCACCAGCGTGACGTGCTCGTCTACAAGCAGCGTTACCCGATCACCGCCGGCATGCCGTCCAACGTCTGGCCGTGCGCGTTCTGGCCGACCAAGCCGATCGAGCCGCCGCTGCGGATCGGCGACCGCGGGCCGTCGAATGTATTGCTGACCCAGAACCAGCGTGACCCCGCGACGCCTTTGGTCGGTGCGAAAGCCATGCGCGCGGCACTGGGCGACCGGGCCCGCCTGGTCACGGCGGACGCCGGTGGTCATGGCGCGTACCTGTTCCAGGAGAACGCCTGCCTGACCAACACGGCGACGACGTTCCTGGTCAACGGGAGGCTCCCGGCGCGGGACATCCGTTGTGGCACCGAATTGAGCAAGCGTGCCGACGACCCGGCGCGGGACAGGATCGTGCAGGACATTCAGTCCAAGCAGTTCCCGCTGTAAGCGGTCGTGGGTGGTTATGTCCAGGTCTGTCCGTTCATAACCACCCACGATTCGTGTAGGCATATCCCATGCGTAACCGCTTGATCGCAGGGCTGGTGTCAGCGCTGACCACCGTCGCGCTACTGACACCTGCCCCTGCCAACGCCGAAACCCCGTCACTGGACTGGAAACCCTGTGCGTCCGCGCCGCTGGAATGCGCGACGCTCAAGGTCCCGCTGGACTACCGCAAGCCCGGCGGCCCCACGCTCGAAGTGGCGATCTCGAGGCTGAAGAGCGGTAACCCCGGCGCACGCCGCGGCGTGCTGTTGCTCAACCCCGGCGGTCCCGGCGGGTCCGGGCTGGACATGCCGCTGATGATCGCCCAGCTCGCGCCGCCGAGCGTGACCGCCGCCTATGACCTGATCGGGTTCGACCCGCGGGGCGCAGGAAACAGCTCGCGCATCACCTGCGCGCTGACGCCGGACCAGCTGCGTCCCGGCAAGGCGATTCCGTATCCCGCGCCCAACGGCGACATCTCCGCGAACGTCGCGTACGCGAAGCAGGTGGCCGGCCAATGCGCCGAGCACGCGGGCCCGGTGCTGTCGTACCTCACCACGCTCAACACGGCGCGCGACATGGACCGGATCCGGCTGGCGCTCGGCGAACGCAAGATCTCGTACCTGGGCGGGTCATACGGCTCATACCTCGGCGCGGTCTACACGACACTGTTCCCGGCACAATCCGACCGGATCCTGCTGGACAGCATCAGCAACCCCGACGGCATCTGGCGCCCGGCCTTCCGGCAGTGGGCACCGGCCGCCGAGACGCGCTTCGACGATTTCGCGGCTTGGGCCGCCGCGCGCGACGCGGAGTACGGCCTCGGCACTTCGGCGGCCGCCGTGCGCGCGACCTATTTCGAGCTGGTCGGGAAGCTCGACGCGACCCCGCAGGGCGGCAACGACTTCCGCGAGCAGACGCGCGCCGGGCTGTACAGCGACGCGAACTTCGTGCCGATGGCGCAGCAGTGGCAGGCGCTCAAGCGCGGCGAGATGACCGTCTCAGGTGGACCGGCCGGTGATCCCCAGTCGTTCTACGCCGTGTTCTGGTCGGTCGTCTGCGGGGACACGGCGTGGCCCCGTTCGATCGCCCAGCACCAGCGGGACGTGCTCGTCGACAAGTGGCGGTACCCGCTGACCAACGGCGGGCCGTCGACGGTGTTCCCGTGCATCTATTGGCCGTCCAAGCCGATCGAGCAGCCGTTGCGGATCACCGACCGCGGGCCGTCGAACGTGCTGCTCGTCCAGAACACACGCGACCCGGCGACGCCGATCGCGGGCGCGCGGGCGATGCGTGCCGCGCTCGGTGACCGAGCCCGGCTGGTCACCGCCGAGCAGGGCGGGCACGGCGCCTATCTGCTGACGCCGAACGTTTGCGTCTCCCGGGTCGCGACCGCGTTCCTGGTCGACGGTGTCCAGCCCGCCGGTGACGTCCACTGTGGACCCGAGCTGGCTGCTTCGGACCACTCGCGCGACCAGACCATCCGCGAAATCCAAGCCCGGCGGTTCCCGGGTTAAGGACTCGTGAGTGTTCCCGACGGCCAGAACCCGCGGGGAAACACACAAGTGATTATATCCGCGGGAAATATGGAGCGGGGGGCAGCAATGGAAGAACCGCCACA
>NZ_JBHWEB010000209.1:0-9323 GCF_042734395.1 Amycolatopsis sp. NPDC059657
CCAGAACCAACCCGACCACGTGAAAGCCTTCTTCGGCAAGGAAGAAGTCCGCTACGCCGCAGACTGACACGCCATATTTGCCTTACGGATCAATAGAACCGTCCGCAACACTCACGACCTGCCTTGGCGGGGCGCTCGCTCCAGGCTCGTGGTCGCGAGGTGGGTGAGGGAGGCTCTCACCCAGGTTCGGCCGCGAGGTCACGCCACGATCGAGTGGCTGCGGAAGAACTAGGCCCGTGAACGGCCTAAATCCTCCTCACGCCCCCGCCGACTGGCCGGTGCACGGAACCCGTCGGGCGCCGCATTAATCCCTGTCGGGTGATCCGCACAGCTCCCCTTCTCGTCTCGGCGAAATGCCCACTTAGCCCGCCCTCGGGTGCTCGTGACGACACAAGGGCCACCCTTGTGTCGCTAGAGCTGACACGGGCGACCCTTGTCACCTCGACTCGGGAGATTCGCGACATCACGTGTACCAGGAACCACAGGAGTCACACACGACCGGCGTGCTACTAGTCTGCCGGACTTGGTGACGAGTGGAAACGCGAGAACCTTGCGAGAGCGGCAAACTCGCGTACGGGAGCGGCACAGACTCGTGCGGGGCGGCAGCTCGAATGGCTGTGTGGCCGCGATTTGAGAGCCGGGGCCGGCCGATGGGTGGGGCCGGCCCCGGCTGCGGGTGCAACGATCGCTCACCGGGCAGTGGCGGGTGGGGGGACCTGCCACCGAACGCCCGGCTTGCGTAGGGGTGTCATTGCATGGTCAACGCTAGCCGCTGATCGCGAAGGAAGGCACGGTTTCCACAGAACAACGACATGGTTCCGCGCCGTGCGGACAGCCGGTCGGCGATCACCTGAGGGATATCCCCCGACTCGCCGGAAGTCTCGCGTCACGGTGTCCGAAGGCCGCTTCCGGCATGTTCACTGTTAACCGTCCAGAAAGGACTCTCGTGCGTCGGGAAGGAGCGCCTGACATGAATGTCGCACTGCAGGTGTTGGTGGGGACGATCGCGGGTGCGGTGATGCTCGTCAGGGTCGGGGCGGCGATCTGCCGGGCGCGGATCGATGCCCAGATCGCGGCGAGGCGTGCCCGCCATGAACAGGACGTCCACAAAGGACTGCCCGAGCACTCGTGCCGGTGAGCGCGGAACTCAGCCCTCGAACTGGCCGCTGAGCACGGCCGTCGCGAGCTCCACCCGTGACTGGTAACCGGTTCGGGTGAACAGCCGTGAGAGCCGTCCTTCGACGCTCTTCTCGCTCGTGACCAGCACCCTCGCGATCTGTTTGTTGCCAAGGCCTTCGGCCGTCAGGATGGCGAGCAGGAGTTCGTTCTCCGCGACCGTCGCCTGCCGTCCCGGCACCGCGATCCCGTGCTCGCGCATCAGCGGCCGTGTCAGCGCCCGGCCGAGCAGTGCGCCGAGGTCTCCCAGCAGGGAGTACACCTCGCCGAGCAGTGCCGGGTCCGCGAGGCCGTAGCGCACCAGCCGCTCCATCAGGACCGCCTGTTCCAGCGGTTGCTGTCGTCGCCTCGCGAGCGCGAGTGCGGCGTCGGCGGAGCCGCTGTCACGGTGGACGAGTGCGTGCAGCGTCAGGCGGCGGATCTCGGCGGTCTCTGTGCCGAGCTGCCCCGCGATCTTCTCAACCTTGTGCAGGTACTCCGGCAGGCCTTCGAGCCGGCCCGCCGTGTGTTCGATGTCCGCGAGGTTCGCCCACAGCGTGTCGGTGAACGCCACGACCCCGCTTTCCTCGGCTTGCCGCACCGCGGCTCGCAAGGTCGACTGCGCCTGCTCGACGTCGTTGATGAGCAGTTCGTACCAGGCTTCGGGCGCCGCGAGCGCGTGCGGCATCGCAGGGTGGCGGGACCTCGCGGTGGCCAGCAGGTCGCGGCTGCGGGCGAGCTTGCCCCGCAGGAGCTGAATCGAGGCGGCGAGCTGGAACATCACGGTCTGGTAGGCATCACAGCCGTTCGGCGAGCTGGTGGCGAGGTGCTTGCGCGCGAGTTCGAGCCCCTCGTCGATTTTGCCTTCGTAGAAGGCTTTCGTCGCCTGGGTCGCGGCACCGAGTGCGACCGGGACTTTCCTGGTGCTGGCGAGCAGCTCTTCGGCGCGGTGAAGTTCGCCGAGTGCCAGCAGCGCACCGGTATGGCAGCCGAGCTCGCCGATCGGTTCCTCGCCCGCTTCGACCCTGCCAGGCAGGCGCGCGATGTCGGCGTCGAACTCGTCCACCACACCCAGCCAGAGGTTGGTGATCGGGCTGATGAACTGGATGTATCCGGCGATCTCATCGGCTTCGTCAGCGCACCGGAGGTTCTCCAGCAGTTCGTGCGTCTCCTGCCAACGGCCGAGTACGGACAAGGTGAAAGCCCTGGCGAAGGTCTTTTCCAGCGGGGTGCCGGGCCACGGCCACCAGCCGCCGTCCGCGATCTCGCGCAGTGTCTCCATGTCCTTGGCTTCGTGCAGCGCCGCCAGATGGATGAAATAGATGGGCACCACCTGGCCACCGGGGAGCTCGTCGGCGTAGCCACGCAATACGGCGTCCGACGACTCGAGCGCGAGTTCGGCCCTGCCGCGCTGCATGCAGGTCCGCGCATGGGTCAGCAGAATGCCGACGCGTTCGGCCCGGTCCGTGGCCAGCTCGGCGGCCGCGCGCAGCCACGCGATGGCCCGGTGACCGTCGGCGTGCGCCACCCGCTCGGCATGGGCCAGCAGCTCCTGGCGCGATCGTTCGGGATCGACCATCCGGCCCGCGGCGACGAGCTGGTCGGCCAGAAAGAACGGATCGGGGCAGTCGGCCTCGCCGTTCCACAGCGCCGAGACGGCGAGCTGGGCCAGCCTGCGTCGCTCGAAGGGACCGAGCTGGCTGCTGAGCGCGGCGGCGACCAGCGGTATCCTGAAGCACCACGCCGAATCGACCGCGCGATGGTGCAGTGTTCCGGTGTTCTTGAGCAACGTCAGCCGTTCGAGCACCTCGACTTCGGTGCTGCCGAGTGCTTCGGCGATCAGCCGCGGCGCGGCCTCGCCGAGCGGGCTCAGCACCGCGATCGCCTTGGCCACGCCCCAGACCTGGGCACCCCTGCGTCGGATGGCGAGCACCAGCTCGTGATTGGTGGAAAGCGCGGGCGCGCAGTGTCCGGTCAGATAGGCGTGCCGGTCGATCAGCGACATCATCCCGTTGTCGCGGTAGATCTCCAGCGCGGTGATGATCGTGCCGGGCCAGCCACGGGTGAGCTCCCACAACCGCGAAACCAGCAGCGGTTCTGGCCGCGCGCCCAGTGCCTCGGCGATCAGCAGGCCTGTTCGCCTGACGGGGCGAGGGCGGAGTGTCACGTGCCGCAGCAGTCCTTCGCGGCGTAACCGATCGAAGGCGCCGCCGAACGCGGCCTTGGTCTCAGGCGGCAGTGGCAGTGCGATCGTGCACACGCAGACGACCTTCGTGCCCGCCAGCTGCCGGATCGTCGCCTCGAAGGCGGGCAAGGCGGCCGGGTGCAAGTGCTGGGCATTCTTGACAAGCAGAACGGTGCGACCCTCTGTCCGGCCCGGAATCAGTTCTGTCAAGCGAAAATCTGGCCTCGCGTCGCTGAACGACAGGTTAACGGACTTGAAATTGGACTGTTCGCCGAACGGGTGTCGCGTGCCGAGGACACTCAGTTCGTCGGCCGCCGCCGCGAGGTCGACTCCGCTGGGGCCTGCGAAAACGACCAGTGGCGGGACTTCTCCCGAGTGAAGGACCTGTGCCTCGACGATCTCGGCGGCGAGGATCTGGCGCGGAACGGGGAGACGGTCTGGGGTCACGGCTGCTTCTCTGGGTCGTCGGGGGAAGCGGGATGTGTGTTCGGACACTTCGTGCTCACCGCCGGTGCGGTGAGGCGGTTAATGGTTGTCTCGGGCCCGGATTAACCGGGGTAAGTCGCCCGAACGAGGTCGGAGGTCGCGGTGAAGTCTTCCTGAGGTTGCGGATATCTTAAGGCTAGTCTGTCTGTTAAAGCACGGCGTCGATGCGCGGAGCTACGTCGGCGAGTCGGAGCAGGCTTCGGCGGTAAGGGATTGAGGAGTTCTGGTGCCCAGGGATCACGTCGCCATCGTAGGCAGGCAGGCGGAACTGGCAGCGGTCGACGAGTATGCCGAGGCGGCCACCCTGATTCTCCTTCGCGGGAATATCGGCACTGGAAAAACCACCCTTTTGAGTGAGGTTGCGCGGGGCTGGCGAGCGCGGGGTATCACCGTCCTGCGAATCGGCGATTTGGGCACAGTTCCAGACTGGGACTCGTTTGCGACCCGCGCCTTGATTCAAGCGATTCGAAATAACTTTCATGAAATTGGCGACTCCCGGGTGGCGGCGGCGTTGCGGGCCGTCACCCGATCGAGTGATTCTGAAGTGTACGCATCGGCTCGGGAGCGTTCGGTCCTGTTCGCCGACGTGGTTCGGTTGTTCCGTTGCCTGCGTGCCAACGGCCCCGTCGCCGTGCTCGTCGACGACGTGCACACCGCGCCGAACCCGGAACTGGCCGTGGCGGCGGCACAGCAGGCGGGGTGCACGGTCGTCGCGGCCTGCTGTGAGGACGGGATCACCGCTGAGCCGACGTCGTTGAGCACGATCGCGAGCAGGGTGTTCGACCTGGCGCCACTGCCGGACGAGCAGGTCGGCGAGCTGCTCGCGGCGGTCGCTCCGGGCAGGCTGGACGAATCCGTCGCCCCGGCACTGAGCACCTGCCTCGGCTCGCTGGCCGGAAACCCCGGTGCCGTGCTCGGCACCTTCGAGAAGCTGATCGAGGATGGTCGCTTCACGGAGGTGCAGGGGTACCTGTGCCTGCGTGATCCCGCTGCCCCGGTGGCTTTGCCTGCCGGCCACCATCTCGTCCGGCATCTGGCGCGGTTCGGTGAGCCCGGCAGGCAACTGGTCGCGCTCGTCAGTGGTGCCGACCGGTTCAGCGTCGATGACCTGCTGACGTTCGCGGCGGCCACCGGCCGCGAGCTCGGCCACTGCGGCCGGATGATCGACGATCTAGTGGCGGCGGGCGCGCTGGACTATGACGACGACGGGATAGTGAACGTCACCTGCCCCGCGCTGGCCGCGGCCACGCTGGACGAGCTGAGCGCTGATGGCGTGGCTTCGTTGCATCGCGTGCTCGCCGAACATCTGCTACACGACGAGCACGCGCACCCCGTGGAACCGGCGGTGGTCGCCGACCATATCGCGCTGGCAGGCGCGGCCCTGGCGCCGGACGTCGCGCTCGTGCCCATTCTCGAGCGCGAGGCAGTGCGTGTGCTGTGGGTCAACCCGCTGCTCGCCGCGCGCTGGTACCGGGCGGCGCTGCGGCACTGTCGCCCCGGTGGGCCAGAACGCGGCCGGATTCTGGGTGCCGTGCTGCGCTTCCTGGTGCGGGGGGCGCACTATCGGTGCCTCAATGAGGTCGTCGGCGAAGCCGTTGCCGACGGCGTCGACGACGAGCGGCGATACGAGCTGGCGGCGTCGGCGGCGCTGGCCGCTGTGCACACCGGCGTGCCGGTGCCCGCCCCGGTGTACTCCGCGCTGGCCACGGACGCACGCGGTCGTGCGCCGCTGGAGATCGCCTCAGCCTGGTTCAACGGCAGGGAATCGTTCACCGGCGAGGAGCTGGAAGCCGCCTTCGGCGCCTTCCGCGTGGACGAACGCAAGCCGGTTGAAGCCGTTTGTGGTCAGGACGACCTCATAACGATGTTCAAGTCGGTGCTCGGTAGCGCGTACGGCGAGCCGCAGTGCGGTCCGCTCGCGATTTTCCGCCGCGTCATCCGGAACTACGGCAGCGGTGACTGGTCCGGCATTCCCTCTGACGTCCGGCAGCTCGAACTGGCGGGCTCGGTGGAAACGGCTCAGCAGCAGATCGCGAGGTTGCTCGTCGCGGAGGTTCTCGCGTCGATGGGCGACTACGACGGCGCCACGGAGTGGGTGGCGGTGAGCGGTGAGCGCGGTATGTTCCCCGCGCTGCGTGCCTGGGTCGAGATCGGGATCGGCTATCGGTCAGGGGAGTGGGACCGATACGCCGAGCGAGGCTGGGCAGCCTACGGTGAGATCGCCGCGAAGGTGGGCGAAGACAGCGAACTGGGCCTGCGGTCGTTCCTCGTGCGGCTCGCCTCGCTGGAGATGCAGGCGGGCAATACCGAGAAGCTGCGAGCCATCCGCGACGACACGAAACGGTGGCACGCGCGCTATGGCGGGGAAAGCCTGCGGTTGGCCGAACTCATGCTGCGTGGACTGGTCGATCAGGACTATGCCGCCGCGACCGAAGCGGTCGAGGTAGTGCGTAAGCGAGACGACCTGAGCGAGCTCATGCGCGCGCTGATGATCGTCGCGTTCGCCGCCAAGGAGCCGCGTCCCTGGTACCACGAAGCGTACGAGATCGCCCGCCGCCTGGGCGGGGACTGGATGCGGATGAACATCAAGACCTTCATGCGCCGCGACGCCGTCGCGGCCCCGTCGCACCGCGTCGACCGGGAGTTGCTGACGGATGTCGAGAAGCGCGTCATCGAGCTGATCCAGCAGGGCCTGACCAACAGGCAGATCGCCGGAGCGGTTCAGGTGAGCGAGAAGACCGTGGAGAACCACCTCACCCGGCTGTTCGCGAAGACCGGCTGCCGCTCTCGCCTCGATCTGGCGACGGCGAGCCTGGAAGGACGTCTGGTCGTCGCCGAGCAGGGATGGGCGCCGCTGGTGGACGGCAAGTCGGGTTAGCGTCGTGTGATCCTGCTGGCTTTGCGTTGATGTCATCGCCATCTGTCGACAGATGGCGTAAGACGAGCAGGATCACCACTGCATATGCGCGGGCCCGCATATTTCGCACCGGCCGGTGTGAGATGGAACTCGATTTTCGTGACTTGAGAAAGATTTGATATTCGCGTCATAAGGTGCGCCTCGGCGCGTCTGGCGGAAACTGGCCGCCTGTATGTCCAGGGGCCGCGCCGACAAAGGCGGCGAGCGTAAAGAGCGCCGAGGCGAACCTTTCGCAAGTGGTCAAACTGAACAAAATTCACATCTGGTAGACGTGGATCTGGCCTGGTATACAACGTCCTGATCGGCGCAAATGCTGTCGAGAGTGTGCCGGGAGTGTTCTTGAGGGATTCCCCTGGATTCGTCCGGTCCCGTTGCTCCGCGGCCAATGGCCTGTCGATACTGTGACCATGGGTGTTGGTGTTGACGAGATGTCATCACGCTATGGGTTTCGAAGCGGTTCGAATAGCGCTGCCTGCGCAGTTTAATCAGGGGTTCTTCAGACGGGTGGGTATCGACCATGACGCTACTTGATGATAGGCCAGGGCAGGTCTGCCGTTCTTCGAGTTCTTCGCTCGCCGGTGCCGATGTGCTTGTCGAGCGGATGCTCGCCGATGTCGCCCCCGAAACCGCGAAGCCCGCCACGAAGGTGCTGTTCACCGAGGTGGTGCGGATCTATCGTCAGGTGCTGGATGAGGGACACGCGGTCGTGCCGGCCCATCGGGCGCGGGTCCGTACGGCAGGGCAGGCGTTCGCGGTCTCGGGCGGTTCGGCCGACAACGTCGTCGACATGCTCGGACGGCTGGCATCACACCTGATCGGCGTGGTCGCCGCCCAGCGGCCCGCGCAGGTGGTCCTGCTGGTCGATGTCGCCCATCTGCTGGTCCGCGACTTCCTGGCAGGCGCGGTCGGCCAGCCGAGGACGGCGGAGCAGACGAAGGAGAAGCGCTGGGCCATGGTCCAGCGGCTGGTGCTGGACAGTGAGATCCCGCCGGAGATCCTGGGCACGCTCGACCTCGACTACACCGTGGCCGTGCTCCGGTTCACCCGCCGGGTGCCCAAGGACCGGCTGATGGCGCTGATCGAGGAGTACGCCGTCGACGGCGTACTGAGTGCGCCTGCCGAGGATGGTGCGGTCCTGCTCGTCCCGGATCGTGCCGAAGGTTTCCTTTCCCGGTTGTCCGACGAATGTGAAGCCAGGCTGGGCCTCTCGCCGTGGTTGGCGACGGCGTCCCGGGCCCGCGCGGAAATCGCGTCCGGATACCAGGAAGCGAAGGACATCCTGGCCCTGGCCATGGCCAGCGGGCAGCGGCCGGGGCGGTTCCAACTCGATGACTTCCTGGTCGAGTACGCCATCGTGAGCGATCCATCGGTCTGCCGTAGGCTGGTGACGGTGATCGAGCCGCTGTTCGCGCACGAGGTGCTCCGTGAGACGCTGGAGATGCTGATCCGCACAGACTTCAATCGCACCACCGCCGCGCGTGACCTGTTCATCCACCGGTCCACATTGGACTACCGGATTCGGCGGATCGAGGAGATCACCGGGCACGGCCCGATGAGCAGCCGTGGCGCCTATGTTCTGCGAGTGGCGATGACCGCGTATGCGATGGCGGGCAGCGAGACACAGGTCTGACTTCGCAGTAGTGGGAGGAATCTTGGCTTTGCCGATGCGGCGGCCGTTGGTGCTCGACGGCGGACTGTCCAACCAGCTGGCCGCTGCGGGCTGTGACCTCAGCGGCGCGCTCTGGTCGGCCAGGCTGCTGCTGGACGACCCCGGCGCCGTGATCGGAGCACACGAGGCCTACTTCCGTGCGGGGGCCGACGTCGTGACGACCGCGAGCTATCAGGTCAGTTTCGAAAGATTCGAGGCCGCGGGCATCGACGACGCGACGACCACGGACGTGCTCCGGCGCAGCGTCGAGCTCGCCAGGACCGCGGCCGACCGGGTGACGGAGCGGCGCGGACTACGGGTCGCCGCGTCGATCGGGCCCTATGGCGCGATCTCCGCGGACGGGGCCGAGTACCGCGGCGCCTACGGCTTGTCCAAGGCAGAACTCACGGCGTTTCACCGGCGGCGGCTCGACGTTCTGGTGGCCGCACATCCCGATTTCCTGGCAGTGGAGACGATCCCGGACCTCGACGAGGCCGAGGTGCTCGCGGACCTCGTCGACGACTACGACGTTCCGGCTTGGCTTTCGTACACTGTGGATGGTTCTCGCACCCGAGCGGGGCAGCCGCTGGCCGAGGCGTTCGCGATCGCCGCCGGATGCGATCTGATCATCGCGACGGGAATGAACTGCAGTCCGGCGCGGGACATCGACGCGTCGATTGATCTCGCGGCGCGAATGTCCGGGAAGCCCGTGGTGGTCTACCCCAACAGCGGCCAGGTATGGGACGCGGATACGCGGACGTGGCTGGGAGAGTCCACCTTCGACCCCGCCACCGTCGGCGACTGGATCCAGCGCGGAGCCGGGCTGATCGGCGGTTGCTGTCAGGTGCGGCCGGACCAGATCCGTGAACTCGCGACGATGATCGAGCACTGAAGGTCGTGAGGGGTCGTGAGCGTTGCGGGCGGTTCTAGCC
>NZ_JBHWEB010000210.1:0-9183 GCF_042734395.1 Amycolatopsis sp. NPDC059657
ACCGCAGACCCCGCCCGGGGCCAGGCTCCATCGCGAGCACGCACGACCTCGATCGGCTGGGGTGTGTGGGTTTTGGGGCGTTAGACGACGCAAAACCCACACACCGCCGCAAACCCTCCACAGTCACTCTTTCGTGGCCAAGGCTGAAGCGGGCCAAGGTCGCCCAGCACGACATGACACCTTTGCCCTTCCGCCCAATAGAACCGGCCGTACCACTCACGACCCTCGGTCAGCCAAGCGGGTCAGCAGGGCGGCAGGACGTTGGTCTCGTCGTAGATGTACTGGTCGCGCACGAAACCGCGGGCGCCGTTGTCGGCCGTGGTGAAGTCCCAGCGGTTCGGGTGCGGGGCCCCGCCGCCGTTGGGGTCGCCCTCGTAGCGGCAGGTGAACCAGTTGTACTCGCCGTAGAGGTAACCGACGACCTTTCCGGCCCACTCGACGGGGATGTTGGGCCGGTTGTAGCACCAGAAGTGCCCGTTGCCCCATGAGCACGGTGGCGCTTCGACGCCGGCGGCCGTCGCCGAAGCGGCGGGTGCGCCTGCCAGCATGATCGACCCCGCGACGCCGAGTGCGCCCGCGGCGGCGATGATCTTGTTCTTCACAAGCTTCTCCCAGTGGTCGTACGGCGGCGAAAATCGCCGCCGGCTAGGGAGATGTGTAGCCGCGAAACGTTGTCCGGTGTCGCTCGCCGGGTACCGGACGTCAACCTCCGGACAACCGATCAGTACTCAGGAGTTCTTGAGCTCGCGTGCGATGACCAGGCGCTGGATCTGGTTCGTGCCCTCGAAAATCTGCGGCACCTTCGCCTCGCGCATGTAGCGCTCGACCGGGAAGTCCTTGGTGTAGCCCGCACCGCCGAGCACCTGGACCGCGTCCGTGGTCACCTTCATCGCGCCGTCCGTCGCGACCAGCTTCGCGATCGAGGCCTGGCGCTGGAACGGCATGCCGCGGTCGCGGCGGCGTGCCGCGTCCAGGTACATCGCGCGTGATGACTCGACCGTGGCCGCCATGTCGGCGAGCAGGAATTCCAGGCCCTGGAATTCGATGATCGGCCTGCCGAACTGGGTGCGCCCTTTCGCGTACTCGACGGCCTCGTCCAGCGCCGCCTGCGCGAGCCCGACGGCGCACGCCGCGATGCCCAACCGGCCCGAACTGAGCGAGGACAAAGCGAGCTTCAGTCCGTCACCTTCGTTGCCAATAAGTCGGTTCGACGCCACGCGCGCGTCCTCGAAACGGAGCTGCGCGGTGGTCGACGCGGTGAGGCCCATCTTCTGCTCGGGCTCGGCCGCGGACAGGCCGGGCGTCTTGCCGTCGACCAGCAGGCAGGAGATGCCGCGGCCGCCGTTGTCGCTGGTCCTGACCATGGTCGTGTAGAAATCGGCCTCGCCGGCGTGCGTGATCCAGGCCTTGGTGCCGTTGATGACGTAGTCCGAGCCGTCGAGTACCGCCTTGGTCGACAGCGCGGCCGCGTCCGAGCCCGCGTGCATCTCCGAAAGGGCGTACGCGCCGAGCAGGTCGCCGTCGAGCATCTGGGGGAGCCAGCGGTCGCGCTGCTCGTCCGTGCCGTGGTGGGCGAGCGCGTAGCAGGACATCGTGTGCACCGACATGCCGACGCCGACGGACATCCACGCGGCCGCGATCTCCTCGAGAACCTGCAGGTAGACCTCATAGGAGACCTCGCCGCCGCCCCAGTTCGCGGAGTACGGCAGCCCCAGCAGGCCCGACTTCCCGAGCAGCCGGAACTGCTCGCGGGGGAACCGGTCGGCCTTCTCGTACTCCGAGGCGACCGGCGCCAGCTCGGCCCGCGCGATGTCCGCGGCCAGCGCGACGAGGTCCCGCGCTTCGGTCGTGGGGAGCAGACGTTCGGCGGGCATGGCTTCCTCCCAGAAGTGGTACTGAAAGCAGTACTGTAGGCCCGTTCAGAGTACAGTAACGCTCTGGGCCGCGTAAGGGATAGTGATCTGATGGGACGACAGCCGACAGCCCGGCAGCGGGCACTTCTGAGTGAGCTCGAGGACCTGTTCCTCGCCGAGGGCTTCGCCCAGTTCACCCTAGATGACCTGGCGGGCAAGCTCCGCTGCTCGAAGTCGACCCTCTACGCGCTCGCGCCGTCCAAGGAGCAGCTCTCGGTGAAGGTCGTCGCCCACTTTTTCAAGGGCGCCGCCGAGCAGATCGAGGCCAGGATCGCGCCGCTGGAAGACGCCCGCGAAATCATCGGTGAGTACTTCGCCGGTGTTTCGGAATACCTGAAACGGGCCTCTGCCGCTTTCATGGCGGACATCGCGGAATTCCCGCCGGCGCGCGCGACCTATGAAATGAACAGCCGGGCGGCCGCGGGACGGATCAGGGCGTTCATCGCCAAAGGTGTCCAGGACGGTGTGTTCCGTGACGTCCACGCGCGGCTCGTCGCCGAGATGGCCGGGTTGATCATCGAGGGCATCCAGAACGGGGTCGTCGGCCAGCGGACCGGGGTCACCGACGCCGAGGCGTTCACGGCGCTGTCGGAATTGCTGCTCGACGGACTAACATCGCGCCCGTGATTGTCGTAGGTGGAGAGGCGCTCGTCGACCTCGTACCCGGTGAACCATTGGATTCCACTGTGGACGGAGGGCTGCGCGCGCTGCTGCCGCGCCTCGGCGGTGGTCCGTACAACGTCGCGCTGGCGGCGGGCAGGCTCGGCGTGCCGTCGGCCTTTTTGAGCCGGGTGTCCGATGACAGGTTCGGACAAGCGCTGATCAAGCGGCTGCACGAGTCCGGTGTGGACACCTCGCTGGTGCAGCGCGGCGCCGAGCCGACGACGCTCGCCGTGGTCGCGCTGGACGAAAAGGGCTCCGCGCACTACACGTTCTACACCGAGGGCACCGCCGACCGGCTCGTCGCCGATCCCGGCCCGCTCGAAGACGTCACCATGCTGTGCCTCGGCACCCTCGGCATGGTCCTGGAGCCCGGCGCGAGCGTGTACGAGACGATGCTGCGCCGCGAGTCCGCCCGCGGTGTGCTGACCGCGCTCGACCCGAACATCCGGGCCGCGCTGATCGACGACCCCGCCGCCTACCGCGCGCGGTTCGCGTCCTGGCTGCCGCACGTCCGGCTGCTCAAGCTGTCCGACGACGACGCCGAGTGGCTCGCCGACGGCAAGGACGCTGTCGAGGCCGCCAAGGAGTGGGTCGCGGCCGGGGTGGACGCGGTCGTGCTGACCCGCGGCGCCGACGGGCTGGCCGTGATCACCGCCGAGGGTGAGCTCGCCGAGGTGCCGTCGGAGCGGGTCGAGGTGGTCGACACGATCGGCGCAGGTGACACAGTCCAAGGGGCGTTGCTCACATATCTGCACGAGCGCCGAATCCGCGATCTGACGAAAATGGACGCGGAAATGTGGCGTGCGGCACTCGCTTTCGCGGCGAAAGCGGCGTCGATCACGGTTTCCCGCAGTGGCGCGGAACCGCCGACGGCCGAAGAAATGGTGTCGGCTGTGTGAACCTTGTCCCAAAGCGCCTGCTCTGGCCAACCCAGCCGCTGCGCGGTGACCCCTTCCTCGACTAGCGTGGAGGGATACATCAGACAATCGTGAGAGGGACTTGCATGTCCGACGCGACGACTGCGGGGCAGTCCGGCGGCGAGACCGTCGCGCTAAGGCTGCCGAGCGGCGAACACGAGCTCAAGGTGGTCCACCCGGTCGAGGGCGCGCCCGGGATCGAGCTGGGCAAGTTGCTGGCGTCGACCGGGTACATCACCCTGGACCCCGGCTTCGTCAACACCGGTGCGGCGTCTTCGGCCATCACCTACATCGACGGTGACGCGGGCATCCTCCGCTACCGCGGCTACCCGATCGAGCAGCTGGCGCAGAAGTCGACCTTCATCGAGGTTTCGTACCTGCTGATCTACGGCGAGCTGCCGACCGAGGCCCAGCTGACCGAGTTCACCGAGAAGATCCAGCGGCACACCCTGCTGCACGAAGACCTCAAGGCCTTCTTCGGCGGCTTCCCGCGCGACGCGCACCCGATGCCGGTGCTCTCGAGCGCGGTTTCGGCGCTGTCGACCTTCTACCAGGACTCGCTGAACCCGTTCGACGAACCCAACGTCGAGCTGTCGACCATCCGCCTGCTGGCGAAGGTCCCGACGCTGGCCGCGTACGCCTACAAGAAGTCGATCGGCCAGCCGTTCCTCTACCCGGACAACTCGCTCGGCCTGGTCGAGAACTTCCTGCGGATGACCTTCGGGCTGCCCGCCGAGCCCTACGACGTCGACCCCGAGGTCGCCAAGGCGCTCGACCTGCTGTTCATCCTGCACGCCGACCACGAGCAGAACTGCTCCACGTCGACCGTGCGGCTGGTCGGCTCGTCCGAGGCGAACCTGTTCGCCAGCGTTTCGGCCGGCATCAACGCGCTGTTCGGCCCGCTGCACGGTGGCGCCAACTCGGCCGTGCTCGACATGCTCGAGGGCATCAAGAACGACGGCGGTGACGTCGAGAACTTCGTCAACCGCGTGAAGAACAAGGAACAAGGCGTGAAGCTGATGGGCTTCGGGCACCGGGTCTACAAGAACTACGACCCGCGCGCGAAGATCATCAAGAACACCGCCGACGAGATCCTGTCGAAGCTCAAGGGCGGCGACCAGCTGCTCGACATCGCCAAGAAGCTCGAAGAGACGGCGCTGCACGACGACTACTTCGTCGAGCGGAAGCTGTACCCGAACGTCGACTTCTACACCGGCCTGATCTACCGGGCGCTCGGCTTCCCGACGAAGTACTTCACGGTGCTGTTCGCGCTGGGCCGTCTCCCCGGCTGGATCGCGCACTGGCGCGAGATGATCAACGACCCGGCGAACAAGATCGGCCGTCCTCGCCAGATCTACACCGGCGAGAAGGCCCGGGACTACACCGGCATTTCGGAGCGTTAAAGCGCAAAGCCCGCTTAACTCCAGGTTCGTGACTGGAGTTAAGCGGGCTTTATGCTGTCCGGGTACCGTTTGTGGATGCCCAGCGTTCTCTGGTTCCGCCGCGACCTGCGTCTCGCCGATCATCCCGCGCTCTGCGCCGCGGCCGCCCAAGGCGAGGTACTGGCGCTGTACGTATTGGACGAGGCGCTGCTCAAACCGTCGGGGAAACCGCGGCTGGCGTTCATGTACGGCTGCCTCGAAGCGCTCGATGAGCAGCTCGGCGGTCGCCTGATGATCGTCAAGGGCGCCCCGGCGACCGAAGTCCTCAAGGCCGCCCGGTCCGTCGGCGCGACCGAGGTCCACGTCAGCACCGACTGCGCGCCCTACGGCCGCGAGCGAGACACTCAAGTCGCGAATGTGTTGGCGGAGAACGGAATCGACTGGGTCGAGACCGGCTCGCCGTACGCGATCACGCCCGGCCGGATCACCAAGGCCGACGGCGACCCGTACAAGGTGTACACCCCGTTCTATCGCGCCTGGGTGCGCCATTCCTGGCCCAACCCGGCGAAGAAGACCACAGTGGACTGGATCGAGCCGAAGAAATCGCTCAAGATCCCGAAAGCCCCGTCGCTGGGGGAAATGGTGCTACCCGAACCGGGTGAGAAGGCCGCACTCAAGCTCTGGCGCGATTTCCTCGATTCCGGTGCGAACTACGCCGAACAACGCGATCGGCCGGATCTTCCCGGAACCACCAGGCTCTCCCCGTATTTGCGCTGGGGCTGCATCCATCCGCGCACCATTCTCAAAGACCTCGACGACGAAACACTGCGCGGCGAGATCGCCTGGCGGGATTTCCACGCGGATGTGTTGTGGCACAACCCGAAGGCCGCGCGCTGGAATCTCGACAAGCGCTTCGACTCGATCCGCCACGAGGACGACAAGGCCGCGTTCGAGTTGTGGTGCCAGGGAAAGACCGGCTTCCCGATCGTCGACGCCGGCATGCGGCAGCTGCTCGCCGAGGGCTGGATGCACAACCGGGTGCGGATGATCGTCGCGAGCTTCCTGGTCAAGGATCTGCACCTGCCGTGGCAGTGGGGCGCCCGGCATTTCATGCGGCATCTGGTCGATGGCGACCTCGCGTCGAACCAGCTCAACTGGCAGTGGGTCGCGGGCTCCGGCTCGGACGCGGCGCCGTACTTCCGCGTCTTCAACCCGGCCACCCAAGGCAAGAAGTTCGACCCCAAGGGCGACTACGCGCGCCGCTATCTCCTCGAAAACGAGAACTACCCGGCGCCCATGGTCGACCATGCCCATGAGCGCCAGGTGGCTCTCGAACGCTACGGCGAGATCACCGGTTCTTGAGCGCGTCCATCAGCTTCACCCTGCTGCCGGTGCGCAGGATCGAGTTCTGGTAGATCTTCGCGCCCAGCCAGGTGAACAGCGCGACCGCGAGCAGCGTCAGTGTGAGCGACGCGGCGATCTCCCAGAGCGCGGCCGTGCCCGCCGCGATCCGGCCAGGCATCAGAATCGGCGAGAGCAGCGGGATCAGCGAGGCGATCTTGATGGCCTGCCCGTCCGGCGCCGAGGTCATCAGGTTGAGCCCGATGACGAAGCCCATGATGAGCACGAGGTTCACCGGACCGATCACGGCCTGTGTGTCCTCCTGGCGTGACACCAGTGAGCCGGCGGCGCCGTACAGCGTGGCGTAGAGCAGGAAGCCGAGCAGATACCAGATCACGCCCCAGATCAGCGCGCCCGTGGCGACCCCGGACAGCGTGAGCACACCGGTCGCGAGCCCGCCGACCACGCCGACCCCGGCGAGGATGACCAGCTGGGTGAGCCCGACGATGCCGAGGCCGATCACCTTGCCCAGCAGCAGATGCCACGGCCGCACGGTCGACAGCAGGATCTCCACCACCCGGCTGGCCTTCTCCTCGACCACGCCTTGCGCCACCATCACGCCGTAGGTGAACAGCGTGATGTACAACAGGATCGCCACGATCGCGCCGATGGCGAGCCGCTGCGCGCGGTCCGGATCGGCCGGTTCGAGCTCGGTCACCGCCACCCGGGTGGTGGCGACCGAAGCCAGCACCTGGCCGGGGTCGAGGCCCGCCTCGGACAGCTTGCCGTTGAGCACCTCCTGCTGGGAGATGCGGTCCAGCACACCGCGCAGCTTGTCGTCCAATGTGGACTTGACGAGTACGCGAAGCTCGGCCGCGGTGCCGGACAGCAGCGCGTCCACGTCACCGCTTTGGACCTGCGCCTTGCCTTCATCGGCCGAGGGGAACTGCCTGGTGACGATCTTCAGCCCGGCCTGCTCACCGAGCTTGGTGAGCTGCTCGCTGACACCGGTGGTCTGGCCGGTGAGGCCGACCGTGTTCTTGCCCGTCGAGTCGCTGATCCAGGCCTGCACGGCGAGGAAACCGAGCATCGCCACCAGCAGCGCCGCGGTGCCGACCACGAAGGACCGGGTGCGCAGCCTGGTGTTGAGCTCCCGCTTGGCGATCAACCAGACCGCCCGCCACGGCGTGACCGTGCTCATGCCTTCGCCCCCGTCGTGACCGCGTCCCTGAACAGATCCGTGAGCGACCGGCGCTGACGGCTGAACTCCGTCACCGGCCCGGCGCCCAGCGCCGCCGCGAGCACCGACTGGTCGTCGACGCCGTCGTCGAGCTCGACCACCGTGCGCGTCCCGTTCTCCGACAGCACCCGCACCCCGGCCAGGCCACTCGCCCAGCCGCGCGTCGCGCCGACGACGAGCTTGGTGCCCGCGTGCGCGGTGAGTTCGTCGACCGTGCCGGTGGCGACCATCCGCCCGTTCCTGATGATCCCCACCCGGTCGCACAGCCGCTCGACCAGGTCGAGCTGATGGCTGGAGAACACCACCGGCACCCCTTCGGAAGCCTTGTGCCGCAGCACTTCGCTCATCACGTCGACCGCGATCGGGTCCAGCCCGGAGAACGGCTCGTCGAGCACCAGCACCGCCGGGTCGTGCACCAGCGCGGCGGCCAGCTGCACCCGCTGCTGGTTGCCGAGGCTGAGCTTCTGGATCTCGTCCTTGCGCCGCCCGGCCAGCCCGAGCCTGACGATCCAGTTCTCCGCGCTGCGGTGTGCCTCGTTCGTGCCCATCCCGTGCAGCTCGGCGAGGAAGACGAGGTGGTCGAGCACCTTCATCTTCGGGTAGAGGCCGCGTTCCTCCGGCATGTAGCCGATGTGGGTCCTGGTCTCGTGCGTGATCGGCAGATCGTTGAACCACACGTCGCCGCTGTCCGGGGTGAGCACGCCGAGCGCGATCCGCATGGTCGTGGTCTTGCCGGCGCCGTTGCTGCCGACGAAGCCGAACAGTTCACCGCCGCGCACGTCGAAGGTGACGCCGTCGAGCGCGGTCACCTTGCCGTAGCGTTTCGAGATTCCGCGTATTTCCAGCGTGTTCGTCATCGGTCAGCCCCCTCCGCGAAGTCCTCGGGATCGTCGTCCGGCAGTGTCCAGGCCAGCACCACGGTGGGCATCAGGGTGCCGACCGTCAGCAACGCCATCATCATCAACGTCGCCCGGAAGCCCGCCTCCGGCTCCTTCGAGATCACGATGCCGTACATGATCCCGACCAGCATGAGCCCGACCAGGATCTGGTAGCCGATATAGGTGACGCGATGACGCCAAGCGCGTTCGCGCTCGTCGAGCATGGTCGAGAAGCCGCCGCTCATCTTGCCCGTGAGTATGCGCAGCAGGTAGTACGGCACACCGGCGAGCAGGCAACCGCCGAACCAAAACCCGAAGAACACCCAATCGGGGAAGTTCTCGATCTGCGCGGCGCCGATGATCAGCAGCACGCTGCCTGCCAGCACGAACCAGGACAGCAGCTTGCGTACCCGCCGGGTACGCCACCGCGGCATCCGCTGGGCGCGCTCCCGCTCCATCCGGTCGAGCCGCTCCTGTTGTGCTTCCCAGAAACGTTGTAGTGCGGTCATTTGCCCCCCTCTCGATAGACCTGCGTCGACAGCGGGGTGAACGGCTCCCTGCTGAACACCGCCTCGACCGGCAGGTCGAACACCGAGCACAGCCGGAACGCCAGGTCCAGGCTCGGATAGTGATCACCGCGCTCCAGCGCGCCGATCGTCTGCGGGTTGACCTCGACCGCTTCGGCCAGTGCCGCGCGGCTCAGTCCCCGCTCTGCTCGGAGTACTTGGAGCCGGTTGTGGATCGGCAGCTCTTTGCCGCGTTTCACCGGACTCATGCAACCAACTGTTGCAAAAACCCAACGACTCGTCAAGTTTTAGGGGTCGTGCGCGTTGCGGGCGGTTCTAACCG
>NZ_JBHWEB010000211.1:0-9044 GCF_042734395.1 Amycolatopsis sp. NPDC059657
TACAACCCCACCCGCCACGGCGGCGCCCAACGAGACACCGAACAGCAGGCCGCAGCCTGACTTTGATCTTGAGGTTGACACAAGGGGTGTCATCGGCTCTCCTCGTGCGTCGGGTTTGGCCGTACCCTCACACCGCGAGCGGGCCGGAGGTAATGAGCGGCGGCGATAGACTCCGGCTATGGCACTGGAGATCCGGCATCTGCGGGCGATCTGCGCCATCGCCGACGCGGGCAGCCTCTCGCAGGCGGCCGCCGCGCTCGGCATGTCCCAGCCCTCGCTGACCTCGCTGCTCCAGCGGCTCGAACGGCAGATCGGCACGCCGCTGTTCGTGCGCAGCCACACCGGCGTCACCCCGACGCCGGTCGGCGAGCAGACACTGCGGCGGGCGCTGGTGTTGCTGCTGGAGTTCGACCGCTTCGAGGCCGACGTGCTCGGCACCGCGGGCGACGGTCCCATCCGGCTCGGATCATCTCAAATGGACTGTCTGCCCACCTTCATCGAGCGGCTGGACGAGGTACTGCCCGCGATCGAGCTGACCGTCCACATTGAACCGTCCAGTTCCGTGCTGGCGCAGGCACTCGCGCACGCCACACTCGACATCGCCGTCATCGCCATGTCGGACGATCAGGAAGTGCCGCTGGCCAAGCAACTCGGGCACCGCGTGCTGTTCCCCTGGATCCCGGTCTTCATCGGCCTGCCCGCGCGGCATAGGCTCGCCGGGCAGACCGAGGTCGATCTGGCCGACCTCGCCGACGACGCCTGGATCGGCCCACCCGGCCCCGAGGACGGCTCACTCACCTCGCTGCGCGCGGCCACGCACCGCGCGGGCTTCGCCCCGAAGATCCGCTTCGAGTGCCCGAACGGCGGCGGCCGCCAGCTCATCGCCGCAGGCCAGGCGGTCCAGCTGGTCGAACCGACCGCGCCCGAACTGCCCGGCATGGTCGTCAGGCCGCTGAAAGGCGACCCGATGCGCATGCGGCTGGTGCTCGCCTGGCGCAAGGAACGCCTGACCTGGGACCAGACCGAGCACGTCTACCGCGCCGCGATGACGTCGTACACCCGCCACGCGATGGCGTCGACGCCGTTCCGGTCGTGGTGGGATCGCCGCCGCACGACCCAGTCGTGGGACGGGCTGGTCGGGTACTTCGGGTCGTGAGTGTTTTGGCCGGTTAGAACCGGCCGTACCACTCACGACGCTCCGCGTGCGGCGGCGAGCAACGCGCCGAGCACCGTCTTGATCAGCGGGTGGTCGGCGCTCCCCCGCCGGACGGCCGCGAACACCCGGCGCAGCGGGGCCTCGCCACGCAGCGGGATCGCGACCGCGCCGGGCACGGCCGTGACCGCGTTGCGCGGCACCAGCGCCACGCCCTCGCCAGCGGCGACCAGTGTGGTGATCGCACGGAAGTCGTCGGAGACGTGGCGGATGCGGGGATTCGAGCAGGCGATCTCCAGCACGTCGCGGCATGGATTGCCCTCGCGGGGTGCGATCCACTCGTCGTCGGCCAGCTCCGCTATGTCCACTTCGGACTCGGTGCCGAGGCGGTGTGCCGACGGCAGCACCACGTCGAAAGGTTCGACGTACAGCGGTGTGCGGGTGAGCCTGCCCTCGTCGGTACGCGGGGAGAGCCGGTACTCCTCGGTGATCGCCAAGTCGACCTCGCCGTCGAGCAGCAGCGGGATGCTGGCGTGCCCCTCGGCGTCCTGGATTTGGACGGACACCCCCGGCGAAGTCTTGCGCAGCGCGCCGATGGCAGGCGCGACGACGGTGGTGATGGCCGAGGCGAAGCTCGCCAGGCGCACCAGCCCGCGCACCCCGGAGTCGAGCTCGGCCAGGGTCGCCTGCGCGCGCTCGAGCTCGGCGGCGACCGCGTTCGCGTGCACCACCAAGAGTTCGCCTGCCGGGGTCAGTGAGACGCGCCTGCCCCAGCGGCGCAGCAATTGCTGGCCGCACTCGGCTTCGAGCGCGGCCAGCTGCTGGGACACCGCGGACGGGGTCAGGTGCAGTGCCTGACCCGCCGCCGTCACGGTGCCGTGGTCGGCGAGTGCCCGCAGTACCCGCAACCGTCGCGGATCGATCATCAGTCCATCATGGACCTCGCGGTGACGAACGCGTCGACCGCACGGTGGATGTCCTCGGTGGAATGCGCGGCCGACATCTGCGTCCGGATGCGCGCCTTGCCGTGCGGCACCACCGGGTACGAGAAGCCGACCACGTAAATACCCTGGTCGAGCAGCAGATCCGCCATCCTGCCCGCCTTGGCGGCGTCGCCGATCATCACCGGGATGATCGGGTGCTCGCCGGGCAGCAGGTCGAAGCCCTCCTCGGTCATGCGGCGGCGGAACAGCTCGGTGTTGGCGCGCAGCCGCTCCAGCAGCTCGCCCGACTTCCCGAGCAGCTCCAGCGTGGCGAGCGCGGCCGCGGTGATCGACGGCGCCAGCGAGTTCGAGAACAGGTACGGCCGGGAACGCTGCCGCAGCATCTCGATGATCTCCGCGCGGCCCGAGGTGTAGCCGCCGCTCGCGCCGCCGAGCGCCTTGCCCAAGGTGCCGGTCAGCACGTCCACCTTGTCGCTCACGCCGAACAGCTCCGGCGTGCCGCGCCCGGTCGGGCCGGTGAAGCCGACCGCGTGCGAGTCGTCGACCATGACCAGCGCGTCGTGGCGCTCGGCCAGCGCGACGATCTCGTCGAGCGGCGCGAGGTAGCCGTCCATCGAGAACACGCCGTCGGTGGCGATCATCCGGTACCGCGCGCCGGACGCCTCCTGCAGGCGCTTCTCCAGGTCGGCGATGTCGCGGTTGCGGTACCGCATCCGCTTCGCCTTGCACAGCCGGACGCCGTCGATGATCGACGCGTGGTTGAGCTCGTCGGAGATGATCACGTCCTGCTCACCGAGCAGCGTCTCGAACAGGCCGGCGTTGGCGTCGAAGCAGGAGCTGTAGAGGATGGTGTCCTCGGTGCCGAGGAACTCCGACAGCTTCGCCTCGAGTTCCTTGTGCGGCTGCTGGGTTCCGCAGATGAACCGCACCGACGCCATGCCGAAGCCCCAGCGGTCGAGCGCCTCGTGCGCGGCCGTGATCAGCGCCGGGTGGTCGGCGAGGCCGAGGTAGTTGTTGGCACAGAAGTTCAGCACCTCACCGCCGGTCACACTGACCGCGGCCCGCTGCGGGCTCTGGATCACCCGCTCTCCCTTGTACAGCCCGGCTTCCCGGATCTCGGCGAACCCGGCCTTGAGGTCGTCGCGCATCGCGCCGTACATCAGTTCTCCGTCCAATCCAGGATGACCTTGCCGCAACGGCCTTCCCTGGCCGTCGCGAACGCCTTCTCGTGTTCGGTGTAGCCGAAGCGGTGGGTGATCACCGGCGCGATGTCCAGCCCGGCCTGCAGCAGCACGGACATCGAGTACCAGGTCTCGAACATCTCGCGGCCGTAGATGCCCTTCAGCTGGATCATCTTCAGCACGACGGTGGCGATGTCGACCGAGACGTCGCTCGCCGGCAGCCCGAGCATCGCGATCCGGCCGCCGTGGGACATGTTGGTGATCATGTCGCGCAGTGCCTCGGGGCGCCCGCTCATCTCCATGCCGACGTCGAAGCCCTCGGCCATGTTCAGCCGCGCCTGCGCGTCGGCGATGGTCGCGTCCGAGACGTCGAGCGCCAGGTCGACGCCGACCTTGCGCGCCAGGTCGAGACGGTGCTGGCTGACATCGGTGATCACCACATTGCGCGCGCCCGCGTGCTTCGCGATCGCGGCGGCCATGATGCCGATCGGCCCGGCGCCGGTGATCAGCACGTCCTCGCCGATCACCGGGAACGACAGCGCGGTGTGCACGGCGTTGCCCAGCGGGTCGAAGATCGCGGCGATGTCGAGGTCGATCGGGTTCCGGTGCACCCAGGCGTTCTGCTCGGGCAGCACGGCGTACTGCGCGAAGGCGCCATCGGTGTGCACGCCGAGACCGCGCGTTCTCGCGCAGAGGTGACGGCGTCCCGCCTTGCAGTTGCGGCAGCTGCCGCACACGAGGTGTCCCTCGCCGCTGACCAGGTCGCCGACCCGCACCGACGTCACCGCGCGGCCGATCTCGACCACCTCGCCGACGAACTCGTGCCCGACGACCAGCGGCGCCTCGATGGTCTTCGCCGCCCAGTCGTCCCAGGCCTCGATGTGCAGGTCGGTGCCGCAAATGCCAGTGCGCAGCACCCGGACGACGACGTCGCCGGGCCCGGCGACCGGGTCCGGCACGTCGGTGAGCCGCAGTCCGGGTGCTCGGTCCACTTTGACCAATGCCTTCATGGCGCGAAGTCTCGCCCGCCACCCACTGTGCGGTCCATCGCGAGTTTCTGCATTTCCTTGTTAGCTCACCTTCACAAGGATTGCGCCCTGCGCTCGGCCATCGTGACCCCGCCGGCACTCCACAGCTCGGGCTTGAACTCGGTGATGTGCACGCGGACGGCCTGATCCTCGACGCCGAGGCTGTCGCGGACGGCGTTGTGCACCGCGGCCAGGCATGCTCGCAAGGTTTTGGGGTCGCGCCCCTCGGCGAGCTTGATCTCCACGAACGGCATTTACTTCCTCCAATTCGGCACCCGGCCGGGTGAGCCAGGGCGAGCCTTCGTCTACACCCGAGCTGACAATGATCATGCCAGCGCCTTCTGTGCCTGTCCGGGCCTTGGGGTCGTGAGCGTGGCGGGCCGTTCCATTGAGGGGGAAGTCAAACGTGGCGTCTCGGTTGGTCGCCGCCCGGGGAGCGGCGGCTCGCCCGCATCAGGCGAGTTGATCTTCACGTGGGGAAGATCTGGCCGTTCAACGTCCGGATTCTTCTTTACGCTCCACGTTCGGCTCGCCCCGGCGCCGACCCGGCACAGCCAGGTTGCGCGTCGGCCGTGGCGCGATGGCTTTGCGGCGTTAGACGACGCAAAGCCATCACACCAGCCTCCGATGCCGCAACCAGCGCACGTCAGGACCCAAGCTCATGTCCACAAAGGACATAAGTCGCGACCTTTTACCACACTTTGTCGTATTTGCCTGAATTTGCGCCGGGTTCCGGACGGAACGAACGGGGCTTGTGTGTCGCTCAGCGTGGCAAACGTGGCGTTTGTGCGTTCACCCGACCCGCGCGGCATCCGAACGCAGAGTCCTCGGTCCCCAACTGCCCGGCATTGGGGTCCAGCCGCCCGCAACGCTCACGACCACATCCGCCGCGTCCGGAACAAGGCGTTGACGAACCGGTGACACGTCTGCAACATTTGGACACCTCCCCGCAAGAAGTCGACTAGCTCACGCAAGTTCAGGGCTACCCCTCTCTGTCATCGATGAAGAACAGAGGACACGATGCACCGGAAGCAGCTGCTCAGCGGCCTACTCGCGGCGGGTTTGATCGCCGCCGGGGTCTCCGCCGCCACCGCCGCCCCCACTCCCGCACCACCGGCCGCTCCGGCCGGGCTCGTCGCGGACAAGACCCTGTCGGCCAGCAGCGCGCTGCCCGGCTATCCCGTCGGCAATGCCGGGGACGGGGACCAGAACACGTACTGGGAAAGCGCCAACAACGCGTTCCCGCAGTGGCTGCAGGCCGATCTCGGCGCCGCGACGGCCGTCAACCGGGTCGTGCTGAAGCTGCCTGCGGCGTGGGGCGCGCGCAGGCAGACGCTCGGCGTGCAGGCCAGCGCTAACGGGACCGCGTTCACCGAGGTCGTCGCGCTGGCCGGGCAGGACTTCACCCCGGCGGCAGGCAACACCGTGTCACTCACGTTCAGCACGACGGCCACCCGTTACCTGCGGCTGAACATCACCGGCAATACCGGCTGGCCCGCCGCGCAGATCTCGGAGTTCGAGGTGTACGGGCCGGTCACCGGTGATGTCCAGCCGCCGAGCCCGCCGTCGAACCTGGCGTTCACCGAGCCGGGCGGCGGCCAGATCCGGCTCACCTGGTCGGCCGCGAACGACAACGTCGGCGTGACCGGTTATTCGGTCTACCGCAACAACACGCTCGTGACGACCGTGGCGGGCGACGTGCTCACCTACACCGACTCGCAGCCGTCCACCGCGTCGGCCGAGTACTTCGTCCGCGCGCGCGACGCCGCCGGCAATGTCTCCGGTGACAGCAACCACGTGACCAGGACCGGCCAGGGCGGTGGCACCGATCTCGCGCGGGGCAAGCCGATCGAAGCGTCATCGACGGCGTTCAACTTCGTCGCCGCGAACGCGAACGACGGAAACCTTGCCACCTATTGGGAATCGTCCGGCTATCCGTCGACGCTGACCGTCAAGCTCGGCGCGAACGCCGACGTCAGCTCGGTCGTCGTCAAGCTCAACCCTGATCCCGCGTGGGGCCCCAGGACGCAGGGCATCGAGGTGCTCGGACGTGAACAGTCCGCCACCGGCTTCACCTCGCTGGTCGCGGGCGCGAACTACGCGTTCGGCCCGGCCACGAACCAGAACTCGGTGACCATCCCGGTCACCGGCCGCACCGCCGACCTGCAACTGCGGTTCACCGGCAACAGCGGCGCGCCCGGCGGCCAGGTCGCCGAACTGCAGGTCGTCGGCACGCCCGCGCCCAACCCCGATCTGACCGTCACGGCGTTGACCTGGACGCCGGCCGACCCCTCCGAGACCGACCCGATCACGCTTTCGGCCACGGTCCGCAACACCGGCACGGCATCGGCGGGCGCGACCACGGTCAACTTCCTGCTCGGCGGTTCGGTCGCCGGTTCCGCGCCGGTCGCCGCGCTCGCCGCCGGCGCCTCGGCGACGGTCACGGCGTCCGCCGGACGCAAGGCGATGGGCAGCTACAGCGCTTCGGCGGTGGCCGACCCGGCCAAGACGATCTTCGAGCAGAACGAGGACAACAACAGCTTCACCGCGTCCTCGCAGCTGGTCGTCGCCCAAGCACCAGGGCCTGACCTGCAGGTTCTCGCCGTGACGGCCAATCCGCCCAATCCGGCGGCGGGCACGGCCGTCCGCTTCACCGTCTCGGTGCACAACCGCGGCACCGCGAGCACGGGCGCGAACACCGTCACCCGCGTGGTCGCGGGCGGCACCACGCTCGACACCACCACCGCGCCGATCGCCGCGGGCGCGACGGCGAGCGTGAGCACCACCGGCACGTGGACCGCGACCAGCGGCGGCGCCACGATCACCGCCACCGCCGACGCGACCGGCGTCGTCACGGAGACCAACGAGACCAACAACTCGTTCTCCCAGTCCATTGTGGTCGGACGCGGCGCTGCCGTGCCGTGGACCGAGTACGAGGCGGAAGCCGGGCGCTACCAAGGAACCTTGCTCACGGCCGACCCGCTGCGCACCTTCGGGCACACGAACTTCGCCACCGAGTCGTCGGGCAGGCAGTCGGTCAGGCTGACCGGCACCGGCCAGTTCGTCGAGATCACCTCGGCGAGCGCCGCCAACTCGATCGTCGTGCGCAACTCGATTCCCGACGCCGCGAACGGCGGCGGCATCGACGCGACGCTGAGCCTGTACGTCAACGACACGTTCGTCCAGAAGCTGAACCTGTCGTCGAAGCACAGCTGGCTCTACGGCAACACCGACGGCCCCGAGGCGTTGACCAACACTCCGCAGGCCGACGCGCGGCGGCTGTTCGACGAGGCGCACACGCTGCTCCCGTCGAGCTACCCGGCGGGCACCAAGTTCCGGCTCCAGCGCGACGCGAGCGACACGGCGTCGTTCTACATCGTCGACCTGGTCGATCTGGAGCAGGTCGCGCCGCCGACCGAAAAACCGGCCGAGTGCACGTCGATCACCCAGTACGGCGCGATTCCCGATGACGGCAACGACGACACCGCCGCCATCCAGCGAGCGGTGACCGACGACCAGAACGGCGTCATCTCCTGTGTCTGGGTGCCGGCCGGTCAGTGGCGGCAGGAGCAGAAGATCCTCACCGACGACCCCGAGAACCGCGGAACCTACAACCAGGTGGGCATCAGCAACGTCAGCGTCCGCGGCGCGGGCATGTGGTACTCGCAGTTCTACACGCTGACCGAGCCGCAGAACGCGCACGGCATCAACCATCCGCACGAGGGCAACTTCGGGTTCGACATCGACGACAACGTCCAAATCTCCGATATCGCGATCTTCGGGTCAGGGCGCATCCGCGGTGGCCCGGACGGCGCCGAGGGCGGTGTCGGCCTCAACGGGCGGTTCGGCAAGAACACCAAGATCTCCAACGTCTGGATCGAGCACGCCAACGTCGGTGTCTGGGTCGGCAGGGACTACGACAACATCCCCGCGCTGTGGGGCCCGGCCGACGGCCTGCAGTTCACCGGCATGCGCATCCGTGACACCTACGCGGACGGCATCAACCTGAGCAACGGCAGCCGCAACTCCCGCGTGTTCAACTCCTCGTTCCGCACCACCGGCGACGACGCGCTCGCGGTGTGGGCCAACAAGTACGTGAAGGACCCGTCGACCGATATCGGCCACGACAACGCCTTCACCAACAACACGATCCAGCTTCCCTGGCGCGCCAACGGGATCGCGATCTACGGTGGCTACGGTAACAAGATCGAGAACAACCTCGTCTACGACACGATGAACTACCCCGGCATCATGCTGGCGACCGATCACGACCCGCTGCCGTTCTCCGGGCAGACGCTGATCGCCAACAACGGGCTCTACCGCACGGGTGGTGCGTTCTGGAACGAGGACCAGGAGTTCGGCGCCATCACGCTGTTCGCGGCCAATCTGGACATCCCCGGTGTCACGATCCGCGACACCGACATCGCCGACTCGACCTATGACGGCATCCAGTTCAAGACCGGCGGCGGGAACATCCCGAACGTGGCGGTCACCAACGTCCGCATCGACAAGTCCAACAACGGCGCGGGCGTGCTCGCGATGAGCGGCGCACGCGGCAGCGCGACGCTGACCAACGTGACCATCACCAACTCCGCGAAGGGGGACATCGTCAAGCAGCCCGGCTCGACGTTCGTGCTCACCACCGGTTAACCGGGGTCGTGAGCGTTGGGGGGGGGGGGGGAGTACCCCCCCCCCCCCACCCCCCCAGCGGGGTGCACGGGCCCCCCGGGCGCGGGGC
>NZ_JBHWEB010000212.1:0-9033 GCF_042734395.1 Amycolatopsis sp. NPDC059657
CGCCGCCCCGGCCCCCCCCCCCCCCCACAAACCCACGACCCCCAGGCCAGAAGCGCTTCAGAAGGCAGGGCCGTCGTGAAGAACGGCGCCCGCCGCATCGGTGACCTTGAACGTCATCGAGCCGATCTGCGCGACGGCCTGCATCTCCTTAGTGAGCACGGCGGCGAAGGTGCCGTTGGCGACCACCGCGGGCACGGCGGGAAAGCCCGGCACGGTGACCGACACGCCTGCCGCCGCACGCGGCACGACCCCGCCGACGAACTCCGCGGGCTTGCTGCTCTCCGAGGTACTCGACGGCCCGAGGAACCTCGCGGTGACCGGCCGGTCGGCGATCTCCACCGGCTTGTTCCGCATCGGCCCGCCCCGCAGCGTGGTGCAGGCGAGGAACCAGCGATCGTTCCTGCCGACCATCAGGTTCAGCGTGATCGACGGTGGGGCTGCCGCCGTCGGAACTTCCAGCGTCACCTTCGCTCCCGGTTCGAAGGTCTCCGCGCCTGGCGTGTCCACCCCGGCGTCTCTCAGGCAGTCGCCGAGGAACTTCGCGTCGGCGACGGTCCGGTCGCCTGGTGCGGGTTTGTCGTCCAGAGTGATCATCGGTGGCGTCAGCGAGACCGGGCTCGGAGCGAGCCCTCCGTCGGCCTTGCCCAGCAGTGCCACCACTCGTTCATCGAGACGAGCGGGCGAGAGAATGACGAAAAGTCCGTCCCCGAGCTCCGTCTCCCCCACGGAGGCGGAGCGCTCCGGTTCGGGCATGGCCTTCGGCAAGACACTGAGCCGGACCTTTCCCCACTCGGGATCAGCTACACCCGCGACCACGTACCCGTCGGCGTGCAGCGCGACTCCGGGCATGGTGAGCAAGGCATTCGGATCGGACAGGGTGACCGACGTCGACGAGGCTTCGCAGAACAGCGGCTTCCCGTTCGCCCGCGCCGCCACGACCGTGATCCCCATGTCCGTCTTCGTGAACACCGGCACCCACAACGACCGCTTCGGATACGAGCCCGTCTTCTTCTCCGCGCGCAGCGCGTTCCAGCAGCGGTCGAGTGTCCTCTCGGCCAAGGGCTTGTCGAGGTGCAATCCCGGCGGGATGGCAGGTGAGATGAGTTCGCCCGGCTCGTCCCGCAGCGCGTGGACGCCCACGGCGACTCCGCCGAACAGCAGCACGGCGGCGGCCACGGCGGCCAGCGGCTTGGCGCGGGTTCGCTTTTCCTTGAACATTCCGCGCCGGAGGTCGCTGCGCAGCCTGGCCCTGAGTTCCGGCGGGAGTTCACGCCGAGGGGGCAGCTCGATGTCGTTCATTCGCTTTCCTCCAACGCTTTCCGCAGCTGGGCACGGGCACGCGACAGGTGCGCGCGCACGGTGACCTCCGAAACCCCCAGCACCTGCGCGGCGTCCGTGGCAGGCAGCTCGCCGAGCAGGCACAGCTCGACGACCCGGCGTTGCGACTTCGGCAGCGCGCGCACCGCGCCCGCGATGAGCCGCATCCGCTCCTCGCCGTCGACCTGCTCGGCGACGGCTTCGGCGTGGTCCGGCACGTGCGCCGGCTCGGGAATCCGCTTCAGCAGTCGTAGCCGCCGCGCGGACCCGCGATGCTCGGTGCGCGCGAGATTGGCGGCCACCGTGTACAGCCAGGGCAGCGCGCTTTCGCGGACCAGCGTGACTTCCTTCTTCCGGCGCCAAGCGGTCAGGAAGGTGCCCGAGGTCAGGTCTTCCGCCTGCGCCCACGAACCCGTCAGCCGGTAGCAGTGGTTCCACACGGACGAGGCGTGCCGTTCGAAGAGCTGCGTGAAGGCGCCCTCGTCACCGTGTGTCGAGCGCTGCCACAACGCGGAGTCGTCCACCGACGTTCCCGATCTCGCTTCGGAAGTCACACCGGTTAGTGGCCGGCCCGCATCAGGATGTTGCGTCGCTACGGGCTGGGTGTGCCGTACCGCGCCGGTTCACCCGTGTAGCCGAAGACGATCTTTCCGTCACGGGAAGCGATGTGGTTGTCCGCGGGCAGCTCCGCGGGCTCCTCGGGCACCTGCGCGCCATCGAGGTTGACCAGCTGTCCGCCGAAATCGGGCAGCTCGGGTAGCCGGGCCCGCTCGAAGTTGATCCGCGGATGGTCGGTATCGGCGAAGCGGAGCTCGCCGTCGAACACGGCGCCGATGAAGCCGAGGCCCCGCGATCTGCTCCACGAGAAGTTCGCCAGCCAGCCGAAGTGCGTCCAGGAGAACACACCGCCGTCAGCGAAATCCGAGCCGGTGAAATCCGCCAGCGCGGTGAATTCGCAGCCGTAGAACCACGCGCTGATCTCGAACTTGGTCCTGGCGATGTGGGTCGCCCCGACGAACTTCGCGTAGCTGAACTGCCCGGCGCGGAGCGTGCAGTCCTGCAACGTGAAGTTGACCAGTGTCGCGCGCTGGAGATCCAGGCGCGTATCCGCCCAGAACACCGGCGAATCCGCGTGCAGGTGGTTCTCGATGAGCTGCTGCGCTGTCATCCGGACCTGGAGTTCGTCCTCGACGACGACCTCGGCCCGTTCGGCGGGCGGCCTGAGTCCCCACGACCGCGGCGACGGTTCACGTTCGCGCAATGCCCGCCGGGCCGCGGTCTCCGTCTTGGCATGGTCGTCGGACATCGTGAACGGCATCCGCAGGTACGCGCAGAAGACGTTCATGATCGTCTGCCGATGCGACGGATTCGCCTGGCCGAGCCGTTCCAGCGCGTAGAGACCGCCGAGCCGGACCGGCGCCTTGTCGCTGCCGAGCTGCTCGACCGCCTTCGTGTAGAGCTCGGTCACCCGGCGCTCTTCGAGGTCGCGTTCGGTCACTCCGGCGACGCGCTCGGCGTGTGCCTTGGTCTCCGCGGCGATCCGGGCGGTCTCGCGGACCTGGAGCTCGGTCGTCCGCTGCCGCCGGGCCGCCAGCCAGAGCGCGAACACGCCGCCCGCGCCGATCCCGATGCTGAACGCGGTACGCACCGCGTCCAGTTTCGCCTTGACCTTCTCGGGATCGGGCGAGTCGGTCCAGCCGAGCAGGAACCAGACGAGCCCGGCCGTCAGCAGCGCGACGAATCCGGCGGCCGCGGCGATCCACGGCCACCTCAGCAGCGGCGGCTGCCCCTCTGCCACCCCTCAGACCGCGCCGTACTGCCTGTCCCCGGCGTCGCCGAGCCCCGGCACGATGAAGCCGGAGTCGTTGAGCCGCTCGTCGATGCTGGCCGTGACCACGCGGACGGGCAGTCCGGTCTTCTCCAGGTGCGCGATGCCCTCCGGCGCGGCGAGCGCGCAGATGGCGGTCACGTCGGTGGCGCCGCGGTCGGTGAGCAGGCGGATCGTGTACTCCATCGAGCCGCCGGTGGCGAGCATCGGGTCGAGCACCAGCACCGGCCGGTCGGCGAGCGACTCGGGCAGCGACTCCAGGTACGGGACCGGCTGCAGCGTCTCCTCGTCGCGGGCGAGGCCGACGAACCCCATCTGCGCGTCCGGGATCAGCTTGTGCGCCTGGTCGGCCATGCCGAGCCCGGCGCGGAGCACCGGGACCAGCAAGGGCGGGCTGGCCAGCTTGTACCCGTCGGTCCGCGCCACCGGCGTGTGGATGCGCTCGGTGCGTACCGGCGCGTCACGGGTGGCCTCGTACACGAGCATCATCGAGAGCTCGTGCAGCGCGGCGCGGAACGCGGCACTGTCCGTGCGGGCGTCACGCATGGTGGAGAGCCTGGCCTTCGCCAGCGGATGGTCAACGACGAGCACGTCCATGGAAAAGCACAGTAGTTGAGCGCCGAGCCCTCTACACTCCCCGGCGTGACCGAGACCCCGCAGTCCGACCAGATGCGCGCCTCCGACGCCGATCGCGAGCGCGTCGCGCAGGTGTTGCATGGCGCACTGGCCGAAGGGCGCATCACGATCAACGAACTGGAAGAGCGCCTCAGCACCGTCTACGCGGCGAAGACGCTGGGTGAGCTGAAGCCGGTCACGGCCGACCTGCCGGTCGGCTCGGCGGCGATCGAACCGGCCACCACACGCGCGCTCGGCTTCCCCGACAACCGCATCGGCGGTCACCCGGGCTCGGCCGTTTCCGTCGGCATCATGTCCGGCGCGGTCCGCAAGGGCAGCTGGGTGCTCCCGCCGAACCACAACAGCTTCGCGTTCTGGGGCGGCGCCGAAATCGACCTGCGCAACGCCCGCTTCGCCGAACGGCAGTCGACCATCTCCGCCGTCGCGATCATGGGCGGCATCCAGATCACCGTGCCGGACGACATCAACGTCGACGTGACCGGGATCGGTTTCATGGGCTCGTTCTACCTCGACGACAAGGCGGGCACCCCGCCCGCGCCGCCGACCGCGCCCACGGTGAAGATCACCGGCCTGGCGTTCTGGGGCGGCGTAGTGGTGACGCGCAAACGGCGTAAAACCGAAGCGAAGGAACTCGACAGCTAGCGGATTTCGGTACCGTCGGTCTCCAAGGGTCGTATTCGCACCAGGGGGATCGATGCGTCGCGTTCTGCTGTCCATCGCTTGTGCCACAACACTTCTCGTCAGCGCCGTACCGGCTTCGGCCGCGCCGGACGCTCGCCAGGCCGCCATGGACGCGGCCGTCGCCGCCGGCGCGCCCGGCATGGTCGCGGTCGCCGACGACTTCCGCGGGGTCAGCGGTGTCGCCAGCGTCAACCGTCCAGGCAAGCCGGACGCGTCGGGTCGCTGGCGGGTCGCGAGCGTGTCGAAGGTCTTCACCGCGACGCTCGTGCTGCAGCTCGCCGACGCCAAGAAGATCGGGCTCGACCAGCCGATCCAGCAGTACCTGCCAGGACTGTTGCCTTATCCGGAGCCGATCACCGTCCGCCAGCTGCTGAACCACACCAGTGGCGTCCCGCGCGACCTGACACCGGAGCAGGGCTGGGGGACGCTGGCCGAGATCGACACCGAGCGCTTCGAGCATTTCAGCCCCGAGCAGCAGATCAAGCTGAGCACGCAACAACCGCTGCTGTTCAAGCCGGGCGCGGGCTGGTCGTACTCGAACACCGGCTTCAACATCCTCGGCGTGCTGGTCGAGAAGATCACCCATCAGCCGCTCGCCCAGGTGCTCGCCAAGCGCATCACCGGGCCACTGCACCTGCGCGACACCTCGCTGCCGCTCGACTTCCCGTTCCTGCTCGACCCGGCCGCCCGCGGCTACGAGCAGCTTTACCCGGCGCCGCACGGCCTGACCGACGTCACGACGTACAACTACACGCGCTACTCCGGCGCGGGCGACGTCGTCTCCAGCGGCGCCGACCTCAACCGGTTCTTCGGCGCGTTGCTCGGCGCCAAGCTGTTCAGCGCGGACATGCTCAAGCAGATGCAGACCGCGGTGCCCGTCAACGGCCCGCTCTCCTACGGCCTCGGCCTGATGAAGTACGACCTGCCGGCCGATCTGTGCGGCAAGGCGGTCACCATCTGGGGCCACGGCGGGGACCTGCCCGGCTTCAACACGCTCAGCTTCCACGATGGCGCAGGCAAGCAGATCTCCACGCTGGCCACGATCGACATCACCGCGTCACCCGATGTGGCGCTCAAGCGGCAGCTGCCGATGATCAACGAGTTCTGCCCGAACCCGCAGATCCCGCCCGCCGCGAAGGCCGCGGCCCAGCCCCTCATCCCGACCCTCTGAACGGCTCGTGAGTGGTATTGCCGGTTAGAACCGGCAATACCACTCACGACCCTGTGTGACAGGGTGAGCTGAATGTGTCACACCCTAGACTCGGGTGCATGACAGCTACGACGGCATCGTCCGCCGCGTCGGCCACCCCGGCGCCGCTGGCGGACGCGACTCGCGACGAGGCGAGCCTGCGCCGGTTCCTGCACGGGCTGCCCGGCGTCGACCAGGTCGGCGTCGAACAGCGCGCGGCGGGTCTCGGCACACGCAGTATCAAAAAGGCCGCGAAGCTCTGGGCGATCGACACCGCCATCTCGATGGTCGACCTGACCACCCTCGAGGGCGCCGACACCCACGGCAAGGTCCGCGCGCTCACGGCGAAGGCGAAACTGCCCGATCCCGAGCGCCCCGACACGCCCAAGGTCGCGGCCATCTGCGTGTACCCCGACCTGGTGGCCACCGCCGTCGAGTCGCTCACCGGCACCGGGATCAACGTCGCCAGCGTGGCGACCGGGTTCCCGGCAGGCCGGACGAGCCGCGAGATCAAACTCGCCGACGTCAAGATCGCCGTCGACGCCGGCGCCGACGAGGTCGACATGGTGATCGACCGCGGCGCGTTCCTCGAAGGCCGCTATGGGCAGGTTTTCGAGGAAATCCAAGCCATCAAGGCCGCCTGTGGCGACGCGCACCTGAAGGTCATCCTCGAAACCGGCGAGCTCGTGACGTACGACAACGTGCGCCGCGCGTCGTGGCTGGCGCTGCTGGCCGGTGGCGACTTCATCAAGACCTCGACCGGCAAGGTCTCCCCCGCCGCGACGCTGCCGGTCACCCACGTGATGCTGCAGGCCGTGCGCGACTGGCGCGACACCACGGGCGAACTGCGCGGAGTGAAGCCCGCGGGCGGCATCCGCACCACGAAGGACGCCATCAAATACTTGGTCGCGGTGCACGAAGTCGCCGGCGAAGAGTGGCTGACGCCGCATCTCTTCCGCTTCGGCGCCTCCAGCCTCCTCAACGACCTCCTGCTGCAGCGCCGCACCCAGGCTGACGGCCACTACAGCGGTCCCGACTATGTGACGGTGGACTGATGGGTATTTTCGAGTACGCGCCCGCGCCCGAATCGCGCGACATCGCGAACCTCAAGCCGCACTACCGCCCGTTCATCAATGGCGAGTTCGTCGACGGCAACGGTGAGCCGCTCAAGACGATCAACCCGGCGACCGAAGAGGTGCTGGCCGAGGTCGGCACCGCGTCGGTGTCCGATGTGGACATCGCGGTCAAGGCCGCACGCAAGGCGTACAACAACGTCTGGTCGAAGATGCCGGGCAGCGAGCGCGCGAAGTACCTCTTCCGCATCGCGCGGCTGATCCAGGAACGCTCGCGTGAGCTGGCCGTGCTGGAGAGCCTCGACAACGGCAAGCCCATCAAGGAATCGCGTGACTCGGACGTCCCGACGGCCGCCGCGCACTTCTTCTACCACGCGGGCTGGGCTGACAAGCTCGACTACGCGGGCCTCGGCCCCAACCCCCAGCCACTCGGCGTAGCTGGCCAGATCATCCCGTGGAACTTCCCGCTTTTGATGCTGGCGTGGAAGATCGCACCAGCGCTGGCCACCGGCAACACGGTCGTGCTCAAGCCCGCCGAGACCACGCCGCTGACCGCGCTCGTGTTCGCGGAGATCTGCCAGCAGGCCGAACTTCCGCCAGGCGTGGTCAACATCCTGCCGGGCGCCGGCGACATCGGACAGTCCATTGTGGAGCACGGCGACGTCAACAAGATCGCCTTCACCGGCTCGACCGACGTCGGCAAGCTGATCCAGCGTCAGGTCGCGGGCACGTCGAAGAAGCTCACGCTGGAGCTCGGCGGCAAGGCGGCGAACGTGGTGTTCGACGACGCGCCGCTCGACCAGGCCGTCGAGGGCATCGTCAACGGCATCTTCTTCAACCAGGGCCACGTCTGCTGCGCCGGTTCGCGGTTGCTGGTCCAGGAATCCGTCGCCGAAGAGGTGATGGATAAGCTGAAGTACCGCGTTTCCACGCTGCGTCTCGGCGACCCGCTGGACAAGAACACCGACATCGGCGCGATCAACTCGGCCGAGCAGCTCAGCAAGATCAAGGGGCTGGTCGAGTCGGGCGACTCCGAGGGCGCGCATCGCTGGACCAGCCCGTGCCCGGTGCCGGAGCGTGGTTTCTTCTTCGCTCCCACCGTTTTCTCGGACGTGCAGCAGTCGATGCGCATCGCCCGCGAGGAGATCTTCGGCCCGGTGCTCTCGGTGCTGACCTTCCGCACACCGGACGAGGCCGTCACCAAGGCGAACAACACGCCGTACGGACTGTCCGCCGGCATCTGGACCGAGAAGGGCTCGCGCATCCTGTGGATGGCGAACCAGCTGCGTGCCGGAGTCGTCTGGGCCAACACGTTCAACCGTTTCGACCCCGCCGCGCCGTTCGGCGGTTACCAGGAATCGGGATTCGGCCGCGAGGGCGGGCGCACCGGGCTGGAGGCCTACCTCAATGTCTGATCGCATCTCCGTCGCCAAGACCTACAAGCTCTACATCGGCGGCAAGTTCCCGCGCTCGGAGTCCGGCCGGGTGTATCCCGTCAGCGACACCAAGGGCAAGTTCCTCGCCAACGCGGCACACGCGTCCCGAAAGGACGTTCGCGACGCGGTCGTGGCCGCACGCAAGGCTTTCGGCGGCTGGTCGTCCGCGACCGCGTACAACCGCGGCCAGGTCCTGTACCGGGTGGCCGAGATGCTCGAAGGCCGTCGCGAGCAGTTCGTGTCCGAAGTGGCCGCGTCCGAGGGCATCGCGCCGAAGAAGGCTCAGTCCCTTGTGGACACCGCGATCGACCGCTGGGTCTGGTACGCGGGCTGGACCGACAAGATCGCGACCGTGCTCGGCGCCGCGAACCCCGTCGCGGGACCGTACTTCTCTTTCACGGTCCCGGAACCGACCGGCGTGGTCGGCGTGCTCGCGCCGCAGCAGTCGTCGCTGCTCGGCCTGGTCAGCGTGCTCGCCCCGGTGCTCGCCACCGGATCGACGGCCGTCGTCGTGTCCAGCGCCGACCGGCCGTTGCCCGCGATCACGCTGTCCGAGGTGCTCGCGACGTCCGACCTGCCCGGCGGCGTGGCGAACATCCTCACCGGGCGCGCGTCGGAACTCGGCTCCTGGCTCGCCTCGCACGGTGACGTCAACGCGCTCGACCCGACCGGCGCCGAGCCCGCGGCCCGCGCCGACCTCGCCCGCGAGGCGGCGAACACGGTCAAGCGCGTGCTGACGGTGCCCGACGCCGAGCCCGACTGGACTGACACGCCGGACATCTCCCGGATCAGGCGTTACCTCGAAGCCAAGACGGTCTGGCATCCCCTCGGGGTTTAAGGGCTCGTGAGCGTTGCGGGCGGTTAGAACCTGTC